>CAURDG010000005.1:0-20702 GCA_963523555.1 uncultured Cardiobacterium sp. | reverse complement strand
GAGTTCTGAACATACGTGCAGGATTTTCATGGTGGGCTCCTCTTGTCAGGTGGTTCTGGTTGGTTGGTGGGTTTGGTGGGCTGAAACCTGCCCTATGTGTTGCCGCAAGCCAGTGTTATCTCGCTTGGCGGGTTTGTCTCTACGCGGTTTTTCTAACCTTCTCCCCAACCTCTCCCCCAATGGAGGAGGGGGGCGATGTCAGCGGGAATCCGCGTGGTTGTCCCGCTTACGGGGTTATTGTCCGGCGGCAGCTTCCTCCGCTTGTTTTTGTTTGGCGGCAAGGGCGGTCAGCATGGTTTTGGTGACGAGGACGACGCCGCCTTTGCTGACGCGGAAGCGCTGTTTGTCCAGCTCGGCATCAACGCCGATTTGCATGCCATCCGGGATGCCGCAGTTGCGGTCGATGATGCATCGACGCAGGACGCAGTTCTTGCCAATGCGTACTTGTGGCAGAACGACGGCGTATTCGATGTGGCTGCCTTCGGCGACCTGGACGCGGTCAAAGATGACGGAGTTACTGATTTCCGCATCGGTAATCACGCCGCTACCGCCGATCAGCGAGTTGTCGATGGTGCGAGTGTGATGGTGCTTGTAGAAGAATTTAGTCGGTGCGGTTTGTTTCGGCACGGTACGGATCGGCCAGCTTTCGTCAAACATATCGAGTTGCGGGTATTCGCTGACAAGGTCAATGTTCGCACTCCAGTAGCTGTCGATGGTACCCACGTCGCGCCAGTAGATGGTGCCCTGGGTGTTGCGGCCCTTGCTGGATTTTTCGAAGGGGTGGGCATAGAGCACACCTTCGCGCACGGCGGCCGGAATGACGTCGTTACCGAAGTCGTGCGAGGTGTCGGGGCTCGTCGCTTCGCGTTCGAGGACTTCGTAGAGGTAGTCGGCGTCAAAGACATAGATGCCCATGGAGGCCAGTGATGAGCCGGGGCGGTCGGGCATGGCGGGCGGGTCTTCGGGTTTTTCAACGAAGGCTTTGACTTTGAGTTTTTCGTTCACCGCCATGACGCCGAAGGCGACGGCTTGTTCGCGCGGGACTTCGATGCAGCCGACGGTGGCTTTGGCGCCCGAGGCGATGTGGTCACGCAGCATTTGCATGTAGTCCATTTTGTAGATGTGATCACCAGCAAGTATGAGGACGTATTTGGGCCGGTAGTGTTCTTTCATGATGTGCACGTTTTGCCACACGGCATCGGCGGTGCCCCGGTACCAGGTTTGGTCATTGAGCTGCTGACGCGCCGGCAGCATATCGACGAACTGGTCGCGTTCGCGCGGCAGGAAGGACCAGCCGTGTTGCAGGTGGCGCAAGAGTGAGTGCGCTTCGTATTGGGTGATGACGCCGATTTTGAGGAGACCCGAGTTGATGCAGTTAGATAGCGCAAAGTCGATGATGCGGTGACCACCGCCAAAGTACACGGCCGGTTTGGCACGCTGATCGGTCAGTTCGTAGAGGCGTGAGCCACGTCCGCCGGCCAGGATCAGAACCAGGGTTTGGTTGGCGATTTCTTCGGTGGAAGGCAGGGTATTTTCTTTGGCACTCATGTTTGTCTCCGTTATGTTGCCGGTTGTGTTTTCGCGTTGTTTTTGCGCAGGATGGTGATTCCTTTGTGGGCAAGGGTAGCGCGGTCGTTTTCTTGGGTGTAGCCGTCGTCAGCGAGCAGCGGTTGCCACGAGCCTTCGGGTAGGCGGTAGGTTTGCGGGCAGCGGTTGGCGTTGATGAGCAGCAGGTAGTTGTCCTGCAACGCCAGCACCAGCGCTTTGCTCGCTTCGTTGTGCCAGTCGGCATCTTGCATCGGTTGTCCGTCTGCGGTGTACCAACGGGCGTTGTCGTGGTGCCACCAGTCGTCATACACACCTGCTTGCGCCAGCTCGCGGCGCAGGGTGATAAGGGTGCGGACATATGGCACCAAGGGGGCCGGTTTTTCCCAGTCCAGCCAGGTGGTTTCGTTGTCTTGGCAGTAGCTGTTGTTGTTGCCGTGCTGGGTGTGGCCGAGTTCGTCGCCGGCGAGCAGCATGGGAACGCCGTTGGCAAGTAACAGGCTGCTCAACAGGGCTTTTTGGCTGTGGTAGCGGGCGAGGTTGATGGCGGGGTCGTCGCTTTCGCCTTCGACGCCGTGGTTCCAGGAGAAGTTGTGGCTGTCGCCGTCGCGGTTGTCTTCGCCGTTTGCTTCGTTGTGTTTGTAGCTGTAACTGGTGAGATCGCGCAGGGTAAAGCCGTCGTGGGCGGTGTTGAAGTTGATGGAGCTGTACACGCCGCGCCAGTCGTGGCGATAGATGTCGTCGCTGCCGGAGAGGCGCTGCGCCAACGCACCTAGCCAGCCGTTTTCCCACAACCAGAAGCCGCGCATATCGTCACGGTAGCGGCCATTCCATTCGGCAAATCCCTGCGGGAAGCCGCCGAGGTTGTAGCCGTCGGAACCGGTATCCCAGGGTTCGGCGATGTGTTTGCAGCGCGAGAGCACGGGATCCTGGCGGATGGCGGTGAAAAAAGCGGCGTAAGGGTCGAAGGTCGGTCTCCGCCCCAGGGTGGCGCCGAGGTCGTAGCGGAAGCCGTCAATGTGGAATTCTTCGACCCAGTAGCGCAGGCTGTCGAGCATCCAGCGCAGGACGTGCGGTTCGCTAGCGTTTAGGGTGTTGCCGCAGCCGGTGTTGTTGATGTAGTCGCCATGCGCGTTCTGCCAGTAGTAGAGGCGGTTGTCGATGCCGCGCTGGCAGAGCATGGGGCCGTGGATATCCTGCTCGGCGGTGTGGTTGTAAACGACGTCAAGGATGACTTCGATGCCTGCACGGTGCAGGGTTTTGACCATGTCGCGCAGGTCGTTCGCGCTGCCGTAGCGACGGTCAGGGATGTTGTGCGCGTAGACGTTGTAACCCCAGTAGTTGCTCATGCCGCGCCGTTGCAGGTGGACTTCGTCAAGGTGCTGGCTGATGGGCAGGAGCTCGACGGCAGTAATGCCAAGCTCTTTGAGGTGACGGATGCTGGCTTCGTGCGCAAGTCCGGCAAAGGTGCCGCGTATGGCAGGCGGGATAGCGGGGTTACGCTGGCTGTAGCCTTTGACGTGCAGTTCGTAAATGATGGTATCGCGCCACGGGGTGCGCAGCGGAACGTCGTCTTCCCAGTCGTAGTCGCTGGGAGCGACGACGATGCTTTTCGCCGCTACCGCCGCGTTATCGCGCGGGTCCGTATGGTGATAGAGCGCGAGTTCGTCCGCCGTGCGGTATTCGGGCAGGTGGTTCAGCGCGCGGGCGTAGGGATCCAGCAGGAGTTTCTGCGGGTTGTAGCAATTGCCCGCTTCCATAGGGCCGTCCACACGCCAGCCGTAACGCTGCCCCGCTTTGATACCTGCCACGAAGATGTGCCAGATATCGTCGCTGCGGTTCTGCACGTCAATACGGGTTTCCACCCCATCCCGGCCATAGAGGCAGAGGGTCACGGCGCTGGCATGGCGACTGACCAGCGCGAAGTTCACGCCGTCTGTATCGCCGATAGTGGTGGGGGTGCTGCCGAGCGGATAGGGTTGCCCGCGATGGCAGAGCAGCGGCGGGCGTTCTATTTTCATGCTTCTGCTCCGTTTTCACCTTCGTAGGCCAGGAAGATGGTACCGAGCGGCGGCAGGGTGAGGTTGAGCGATTGGCCCCTGCCGTGGCTGGGGATATCGTCCGTCACAAGGTGTTTGCCGCCGCTGACGCCACTACCGTTGTACTGGGTGTCATCGGAGTTGAGAATTTCGTGGTAGTGTCCAGCTTGGCTGACGCCGATGCGGTAGTTTTCGCGCGGCACCGGGGTGAAGTTACTGACGATGATGACGGGTTTGCCGTCGCCGCCGTGGCGGGCGAAGGCGATAACAGATTGTTCGGCGTCATCCACCACCAGCCATTCGAAGCCTTCCGGATTGCAGTCTTGTTTCCACAATGCCGGGTGTTCCTGATAGGCGTGGTTAAGATCACGCACCCATTTTTGTACGCCTTCGTGCCAACCGCCGTATTGGGGCTCAAGCAGGAACCAGTCGAGGCTTTCCTGGTAGTTCCATTCGCGCCCCTGGGCAAATTCGCCGCCCATAAAGAGCAGTTTTTTGCCCGGATAACCCCACATGTAGCCGTAGTAGGCGCGCAGGTTAGCGAATTGTTGCCAGCAGTCGCCCGGCATTTTCGAGAGCAGCGAGCCTTTGCCGTGCACGACTTCGTCATGCGAGAGCGGCAGCACAAAGTGTTCGCTGTACTGGTAAATCATGCCGAAGGTGAGCAGGTTGTGGTGGTATTTGCGGTGTACCGGATCCTCCTGCATGTAACGCAGGGTGTCGTTCATCCAGCCCATGTTCCATTTGTACTGGAAGCCGAGGCCACCACTTTCGGTCGGATGGCTGACGCCGGTGAAGGCAGTACTTTCTTCGGCGATGGAGGCAACACCGCGCTGTTCGTTTTGCAGGATGGCGTTGGTGCGTTGCAGGAAGTTGATGGCTTCGAGGTTTTCGCGCCCGCCGTAGCGGTTCGGGATCCATTCGCCTTCTTTACGCGAGTAATCGCGGTAGATCATGGAGGCGACGGCGTCTACACGCAGGCCGTCCACACCGTAGTGTTCGATCCAGTAGAGGGCGTTGCCGGTCAAGAAGTTGCGCACTTCGTGGCGACCAAAGTTGTAGATGAGGGTGTTCCAGTCCTGATGGTAGCCTTCGCGCGGATCGGCGTGCTCGTAAAGTGGGGTGCCGTCGAAGCGGATGAGGCCGTATTCGTCGGTCGGGAAGTGACCGACGACCCAATCAAGAAGGACATGAATACCCGCATCGTGCGCTTTTTCGATGAAGTCGCACAATTCTTGCGGGGTACCGAAGCGGCTGGTCGGCGCATAGAGTCCGATCGGTTGGTAGCCCCAGGAGCCGTCAAACGGGAATTCAGCAACGGGCAACAGTTCGATGTGGGTGAAGCCCATCTCTTTGACGTAGGGGATGAGTTCGTCGGCAAGCTGGGCGTAGCTGAGCCAGAAGTTGTTTTCGGGGTTTCGGCGCCAAGAACCGAGGTGGACTTCATAGATGCTGATCGGCGCATCAATGCTGTTCGCGGTGACGCGTTCAGGGTCATAGGGCTGGCGTTCCGGCAGACGGGTAACGACGGAGGCGGTATCCGGTCGCAGTTGCGCGCCGAAGGCGTAGGGGTCGGATTTCAGGCGGATGTTACCGTTCACATCCAGGATTTCGTATTTGTAGAGCGCGTGCTCGCCGATGCCGGGAATGAAGATGTCCCAAATGCCGCTTTGCGGGTGGAAACGCATGACATGGCGGCGGCCATCCCACAGGTTGAAGTCGCCGACGACGGAGACGCGCCGCGCATTCGGCGCCCAGACACTGAAGCTGACACCCGCGACACCATCGATTTCAACGAGGTGCGAACCGAATTGTTCGTAAGGCCGTAGGTGGGTGCCTTCGGCGAGCAGCCAGTTGTCGTAGTCGTGCAGGGTAGTGCCGAAGCGGTAGGGGTCTTCGATGGTGACGGTGTTTTTGTCGCCGTAGCGGACTTGCAGGAGGTAACGGCGCACATCCGCTTCGAGGCGGGCAATAAAGAAACCCCGCTCATCCAGGAGGCTCATGTCGGCCAGCACTTTTTTCGGGTTGTCATGATCAAGCACGCGCACGGCTTCGGCACCGGGCAGGAGGACGCGCAGGGCAGCGCCATTGCTGTTTTCATGCGGCCCCAAATAAGAGAAGGGGTCGGCAAAGGTGCCAGAAAACAGTTGGTCTATCAGGTATTTATCGACGGATGTCACTTCGATTCCTCCGGTAGTAGTAGTGATGGCGGTGGTAGCGGCCGTGATAGGGAGCGGCTCGCGTGGTTGGGCACGAGTGGCGACGATTTGCCGCAGCATGTCATGCAGTTGGGGGTTTTTGCCCATGGCAGCGGTGTCTTCCGGCAGGCGGTAGCGCCAGTTGGGATAGGTATTGGCGATGCCGGGGATGTTGAAGGAGGCGGTGACGCCCAAGAGGTTTTCCGGCTGGATGGCAAAAAGGCGACTGCGACTCATCGCCACGAAGCGGTGCAGCGCCAGTGTGATGGTGTCATCAAGTTTGCCGCCGTCTTCGCTTTCATTCAGCAGTTCGGTCTGGTGTAGCGCAGCGATGATTTGCCCTTTGCGGCTTTCGCGCTGGGCGAGCAGGTTCTGGTATTGGGCATCGCTGGTGAAGACGCCGAGACGCTGCATGGTGTCGAGATCGTTCTTTTCCCAGTAACCGGCGAGCGGCGCGAGATCGTGTGTGCTGACGACGGCCAAGGCGTGTTCCGGGTATTCTTCCGGCAGCAGATAGCGCGCGCCGTTATGGTTGAAGTACATCACGCCGTAGGAATAGACGCCGTATTCACCGAGAGCGACGCGCATTTCGTCCGGCACGATACCGAGGTCTTCGCCGACGATGACGCAGCGGGCGCGGCGACTTTCGAGGGCAAGAATGGCCATCAGTTCAGCCAGCGGGTAGCGCACGTAAGCACCGAGATTGGCGCTGTTGCCGTAGGCAATCCACCATAGGCGGTGTAGCGCCATGACGTGGTCGATACGCAGGACGCCGTAATAGCGCATGTTGGCGCGCAGCATATTGATGAAGATTTGATAGCCGCTACGTTTCAGGCGTTGCGGATGCAGCGGCGGCAAGCCCCAGTTCTGCCCGGCGGGGCCGAATTCGTCCGGCGGCGCACCGACCGAGACTTGCAGGCAGTACATATCGCGGTGCATCCAGGTATCCGCCCCGCCGCGCGAGACGCCGACGGCCAAATCGCCATAGAGGCCGAGAATCATGCCCTGTTCACCGCAGTAATGACGCAGGTTGTCGAGCTGATCGGCTAAAAGCCATTGCAACCACATGTAATAGCGGATGTCTGCCTCATGCGCAGCGGAGAAAGCGAGAACCGCGGCACTATCGGGATAGCGGTAAGCCTCCGGCCAGCCCAGCCAGCCAACACTGTCTTCACTGAACGGCACGGTGGCATTCTGCGCATAGAAGTAGTGATCCAGCGCTTCAAAGGTGCCGTAGAGACGCAACTCGCGCCCCTGTTCTTCGACGAACTTGGCAAAAGCTTCGCGTGCGGCGGCAAAGATAGGGTCATCGCTATCACAGAAGTCGCGGAAGACGAGATATAGCGCGCGCAGCTTGAAAGGCAACACCTGCGCATAATCCACCCATTCGGCGGCCCGTAGTTCGGCTAGCTGCTTCTGTGTCACAGCTTCGTTGTACCACGCCTGCGCCGAAGGCGAGATGTGGAAGAGCCGCATGTCGTTAATATCGAGATAGATAGGGTTTAACCAGCGCCGTGAAGAAGGGCTGTATGGACTCGCCCAATTAGGATGAGTGGTGAAGAGGGCGTGTAACGGGTTGATACCGATGAAATCGATGCCGTCAGCGGCAAAATCAGCCGCCATGCGGCGTAAATCCCCGAAATCTCCAATGCCCCAGTTGTGCTGTGAACGTAGGCTGTACAGCTGTACATTGATTCCACTCAACCGTTCACCACGCCGTAACGCCGCCGGCTGGTACACGGAATGCGGGGCAACGATCAGCAGACAACGCCGCATCTGGTGCGCGCTGTGCAATTCCAGTGAGTAATAACCACTCGGCAGTGGTGGTAACTCAATGCGACCACCTTCCACCATCACTGACGAACAGGGAATGCTCTGCCCGTGCTCATTTAAAAGAAAGACCGCCGCCACGCGTGGTAACAATCCGCCAATCGGCAACAACGCCACCATTTCCGGCAGCATAGTAAAGACTTCGTCGAAGTGCACATTTGTGGTGGGATGCTGACCTGGTGCAGTGAGAATGGCTGCCAGCGAGGACAACACCTCATCAGAAACGCGCACAAAACTGCCATCAGCGGCGAAGTAATCCGTTTCAATTCCCAGCAACCTGAATTGTTCGCTGTTCATGACGCGCTCCTGGCCGTCTTCTCTAACGGTCATGTTAATTTCACATAATGTAAAAATAACACATTCGCTTGCAATGTCGAACAAAAAAACACACGACATTGTTTTATCAACAATTAAATCCTCAAACTAACGTGTTTTTTTGTTTGAAGAAGCTCTACTATTTGTCTGTTATTCAAGAACATGTACACCAGCAAAAGCATTTGGCAATGAAATGTTAAGCCGCTAGAATAATTGCCCTCATAATGCCCAACTCACCCATCGCGAGAAGAGAAATACCGTGAAAGACCTCATCCTGTCGGGACTGACCAGCGCCCTGCAAGCGGTTGCGCATGAGCGCGCCATTGACGCAGAACACCTTGATTTACCAAAGGAACTGGAACGCTGCAAAAATCCTGATCATGGGGATTTTGCCAGCAACGTTGCCCTGCAAAACGCCAAATTTTTCAAAAGCAACCCGCGCCAACTCGCAGACGCCATCGTTGCCGCCATGCCGCAGGATGCGGGTATCGCCGCACTGGAAGTCGCCGGGCCGGGATTCATTAACATACGTCTCGGCAGCGGTCATGACAGCGCCGTATTAGCCAGCATCGTTAATGAAGGCGAAAACTTCGGCCGTCATCAGGCGGAAAACCCGCAAAAAATCCTGCTGGAATTCGTCTCGGCTAACCCGACCGGACCATTGCACGTCGGCCACGGACGCGGCGCTGCTTATGGCGCGACACTGGCCAACATCCTGCGTGCCAACGGGCATCAGGTAGACAACGAATACTACGTTAACGACGCCGGGCGGCAGATGGATATCCTCGCCCTGTCTGTCTATTGGCGCTACATGCAGCACTGCGGTGGCAACTATGCCCTGCCACAGGGCATCTATCAGGGTGACTACGTTATCGACATCGCCCGCGAACTCTACGCTCAACAGGGCGAAGCGCTCTACCGCGCCCCGGAAAATTGGGTGCCGCCACACCCTGATACATGGACGGCAGAAGCGGTGGACAACGGCGAACGCGACGCCTGGATTGACGCCGCCATTGCCGCGCTGAAAGCAACATTGGGCGAAACGGATTACCGCATCGTGTTCGAGTCCGGACTTAATGCCGAAGTTGCCGACATCCGCGAAGACCTGCTGCAATTCGGCGTACGCTTTGACCGCTGGTTTTCCGAACATTCCCTCGTCACCAGCGGACGCATCGCGGAAATGCTGGACGTGCTGCGCGCACGTGGCTACCTCTACGAAAAAGACGGCGCCCTGTGGTTCCGTGCCAGCGACTTCGGTGACGAAAAAGACCGCGTCGTGCGCCGCGAAAACGGCGTAACCACCTACTTCGCGTCCGATATCGCCTACCACTACGACAAATACGAGCGCGGCTATGACCACATGATCGACATCTTTGGCGCCGATCACCACGGTTACATGGCGCGCGTCCGCGCCTCGCTTGCCGCCCTCGGTTTGGAACCGGACAAACTCACCATCGCCCTGGTGCAGTTTGCCGTGCTCTACAAAGACGGGGCAAAAATGCAGATGTCCACCCGCAGCGGGCAGTTCGTCACTTTGCGCGACCTGCGTGCGCAAGTGGGTTCGGATGCCGCGCGCTTCTTCTACGTCATGCGCCGCCCGGAACAACACCTGGATTTCGACCTTGACCTCGCCGTCTCGCACAGCAAGGACAACCCCTACTACTACGTCCAGTACGCGCATGCGCGCACCAGCCGCGTCCTCGAACGCGCCGCAGAAGCGGATATCACCTTTGAACCGCAGGCAGCACTCGCTGAACGGGAACGCCTCGTTGAACCGGCCGAAAAAACGCTGTTGCGCGAACTCGCCCGCTACCCGGACACCATCGCTGCTGCCGGCAGCCAAATGGCAGGGCATCTCGTCGTCAACTACCTGAAAGAACTCGCAGGTGCTTGGCACCAATACTACGACGCCGGGCACAAAGTCCTGCACGATGACCCTGCCGTGCGCGACGCCCGCCTGCTGCTCACCCACGCCGTGCGCCAAGTGCTGCGTAACGGTCTCGACATCATCGGCGTTGCCGCCAAGGAAAGGATGTAATGGCCAGAAAGCGCAAAAACCAAACTAAGGACAACTATATCGCTGCCCGCCTGCTCGGTGGCTCGATGATGGCCGTCGTGCTCATCGTCTTCGGCTTCGTCCTTGGCAACATGTTCGGACAAAAAGACGGCCACGATAGCACTGTCGCGCGTGCACAATCGCCACTAGGCAAAGCTACCCAACCGCGCCCATCCATCGGAGCCGCCCGTCCTGTCAACCGCAGCGGTGGGCCCAAATATTCCTTCTACGACGAACTGCAAAAACGCAGCAACGAAGTCCGCTTGGCTCCTCCGCCACCGCCACTCCCTATGCCGGAAACCGTTACCCTCAAACCGGTCAAGACACAACCGGAAACCGTCACTAAAACCAAAGCGGCGAAAAAGACCGTTGCCGAGAAACTGACCGAAGCACCTGCCGCCAAACCCGTAGCAGCAGGCAAAGTGGCGAAAACACTGACAGAACCCGCAAAACCGGCAAAAAAAACCGCCGCTGAACGCCTGACCGCACCGCCAGAGCCTAGCGGCAAAGCCACTGCCAAAGCGGACAGCAAGCCCGGCAAAACCGATACTGCTGCCAAAACAGACGCCAAACCCGCAAAAGCCGAACCGGCAGCAAAAACAGCCAAAACGGAGAACAAGCAGCCTGCCAATAGTCGTCTGACCGCTCCGATCGAGTCCGTCGGCAAAACCAGTGCGAAAGCAGACAGCAAACCTGCCGCCAAGGACAGCAAGGAAACCGCCACAAACAGCAAAGACAAAGACGCGAAAAAAGCCCAGCCTGTTACCGGCAAGCGGACAAATTACCGCATCCAGGTTGGCGCTTTTAAAAACAAGGCGCAAGCGGAACAACTGCGCGCCAAAATGGCTCAACGCGGCTTACCGGTGGACATCCGTCCGCCAAGCGACAGCAACAAGCTCTACCTCGTACAAATCGGCCCTTACGCCAGCGAAAGCCAGGCCACCAATATCCAGGCCAAGCTGAAAGCGGACGGACAGGCTGCCCAGCTGAAAACCTTTAACAGCGGCACTGACAGCAAATAGCGATGACACTGGAACTCTGGCATTACCTGCTGCTTGCCGTTCTCGGCGTTATCTGCGGTGTTATCAACGTCATGGCGGGGGGCGGCTCCAATATTATCCTGCCAACCATGATGATGATGGGCTTCCCGCCGCAAATGGCAAATGCCACCAACCGCATCGGTATCATCCTGCAAAGCATCATTGGCGTACGCGGCTTTTACCGCGCGGGCAAACTGCCGACGCACGACCTGCCCGGCATTCTTGCCCCAACCATCATTGGCGGCATCTGCGGTTCCATCATCGCTGCCTTTGCCCCGCACGATCTGATCAAACCACTCCTGCTCGGCACCATGCTAGCCATGGCCGGCATCATGCTCTTCGTGCCATCCGTGGTCATGCCGCCGCCCGGTACCGTGCCGCTCACCGTCAAAGAAAGCGGCCCGCGCGCCTGGTTCTGGTTGTGGCTCGGCGGCGTCTATGGCGGTTTCGTGCAAGCGGGCGTCGGCTTCGTGCTGATTACCGCTATCGCCGGCTGCCTGCGTTACGACATTGTCCGTTCCAGCGCCCTGAAACTCGCTTGTACCCTCTTCTTCACCCTGCCCGCCCTCGTCATCTTCGTCGCGCGCGGTCAAGTTGAATGGCTGCCGGGCATCGTCCTCGCCGCCGGCAATATGATAGGTGCCCATTACGGTGTGCGCCTTGCCGTCAAAGTCCAGCCGAAAACCCTCAAATGGGTCATGTTCCTGATGACCCTCGTGGCAGTCGTTGCCGCTTTCCTGAAAAAATAACGTCAACCCTACCCAAGGAGTTCCCATGACCCAGCACATCCAATGGAATAAAACCCTATCCACCGAAGGCCTTGCCGCCTTGCAACAACCGGGCGGCGTCATCGTCTGCCCGACTAAAGTCGGCTATATCATCATGGCGACCGACAAGGCAGGCCTGGAACGCAAATTCGACGCCAAAGAACGCAAGCGTAATAAACCCGGCGTCGTCCTCTGCGGCAGCATGGAGCAACTGCGCGCACTGGCCCAGCTCAACCCCGAAATTGAGGCCTTCTACCAAAAACACTGGGACGAAGACATCCTGCTTGGCTGCATCCTGCCGTGGCGGGAAGACGCCAAAGCGGCTTTGACCCAAGACGGACGCGAAGAATTGATGATGGACAAACGCGGTACCAGCTGCTTCGTCATCAAATTTGGGGTGCCGGGCGAACAACTGGCCGAACACCTGTGGCGCAGCGAAGGCAAGATGATCTACGCCTCATCCGCTAACCCGTCCGGCAAGGGCAATCGCGGCAAAGTCGAAGGCATCGGTGAGCGCATCGAAAGCAAAGTGGATTTGGTGATAGAGGCCGACGACTACGTTGCTTCCATCCAGCCAGACAAAACCGTGGAAACCCGCTACGAGCAAGGTGTGATGGTGTCAATGGTCGATAAAGACGGAAAACTTGTTCCCGAACAAAAAGGCGAACGCAGCGTGCATCCCTGTCCAGTCGTCATCCGCAAAGGGCTGGCCATCGACCGCATCATGATGCACCTCGCCGACGGCTTTAACACCTGGGACTACCGCCACGGTGAATACTACTGATGAAACGTGTCATGACGGCATGGGACGACTGCCTCGCCCCCGAATTTGCCCATATCGTTGACTTGCTGCAAGAACTGCCGCACAGCGAAGCCCAATTCGTCATCCTTGACCGGCACAACGAAAACGACAGCTTCATTCAGGCAACGCTGGCAAACCCTGAGCAGGACGAAAACAGCTGCTTCCTGATCGAAACCCGCCGCTACGAGAGCGACGGCAGCTGGCGACACTATCGCCGTTTCAGCGCGAACGCGACGGAAGCCCTGCCCTACTTCGCGCAGTTCTACCGTGACGAACCCTTTGCCGCCGACGGCTGGGAAGACGTCAGCGACGAATTCGAGGACTGAGCGATGCGGGTGCGCGTCAAAATCTGCGGTCTAACCCGTCTTGAAGATGTGCAGGCGGCAGTGGACGCAGGTGCGGACGCACTCGGTTTCATCTTTCACCCACGCTCGCCACGCCACCTCGACCTCGCCCAGGCAGAGCGTCTTATCGCCGTCGTACCACCGCTGGTCAGCGTCGTCGGCCTCTTCGCCGATGCCGATGCCGATACCGTGCGCGCCACCTGCGCCACGCTGCCGCTAGACCAGCTACAATTTCACGGTTTTGAAACCGCCGCCTACTGCCGCCAATTTGGCCGTCGCTGGTACAAAGCTGTGCCGATGCGCGACCTTGGCGATGCGCAAGCGGTCACGGACTGGCTCGCTGCTTACCCGGACAGCAGCGGTTTCCTTTATGACACTTACGGCAAAAGCCAAAGCGGTGGCAGCGGTACGGCCTTTGACTGGGGCAAATTGCCCGCCCATTGCGCCCCTCGCCTCCTTGCCGGCGGCCTGAACCCCGATAACGTCGCCGCCGCTATCCGGGCCTGCCATCCCTTTGCCGTGGACGTATCCAGCGGCGTGGAAAGCGCGCCCGGTATAAAGTCCTCTGCTAAAATGCAGCGCTTCATTACTGCAGTACATAACGCCTATGACGACTAACACCTACCCAGACGCGCGCGGTTACTTCGGCCGCTATGGCGGCCAATTCGTCGCCGAAACCCTGATGCAGGCCGTCCTGCAACTACAAGACGCTTACAGCGCCGCGCAAAATGACCCCGCCTTCTGGGCGCGCTTCCGCCAAGAACTCGCCGACTACGTCGGTCGACCTTCCCCGCTTTACCATGCCAAACGCCTCAGCGATAAAAACGGTGGCGCGGAAATCTGGCTGAAACGCGAAGACCTGAACCACACCGGCGCACACAAAATCAACAACACCATTGGTCAAGCCCTGCTCGCCGAACGCCTCGGCAAACGCCGCGTCATCGCCGAAACCGGCGCCGGACAACACGGCGTGGCCAGTGCCACCATCGCCGCCCGCCTCGGTATGGAATGCATCGTGTACATGGGTGCCGATGACGTCATTCGTCAAGCGCCGAACGTGTACCGCATGAAACTGCTCGGCGCGACCGTCGTTCCCGTGACTGCGGGCAGCCGTACCCTGAAAGACGCGCTAAACGAAGCCCTGCGCGACTGGGCGGCCAACGTTGATAACACCTTCTACATCATCGGTACCGCCGCCGGCCCGCACCCCTATCCCATGCTGGTGCGCGACTTCCAGAAAATCATCGGCGAAGAAGCCAAAGCGCAGGCGCAGGCTCACTTTGGCGCCCTGCCCGATGCCGTTGTTGCCTGCGTCGGCGGCGGTTCAAATGCCATCGGCCTCTTTTACCCCTTCTACAACGATCCCGTCGCCCTCTACGGCGTTGAAGCGGGCGGACACGGCCTCGCCAGCGGTGAACACGCCGCTCCTTTAAGCGACAGCACCACCCCGGTCGGCGTCCTGCACGGCAACCGCACCTACGTCATGTGCAACGCCGACGGACAAATCGCCGAAACCCATTCCGTCTCAGCCGGCCTTGATTACCCTGGCGTTGGACCCGAACACGCCTGGCTGAAAGACACGGGGCGCGCCCACTACGTCACCATCAACGACGATGAAGCCCTGGCCGCCTTCCACGACCTCTGCCTGCTCGAAGGGATCATCCCCGCACTCGAATCCGCACACGCCGTCGCCTACGCACAAAAACTGGCGCGTGAACTGGGCAAAGGCAAACGCATCATCGTCAGCCTGTCCGGGCGCGGTGACAAAGACATCAATACCATCGCCACACGCGACGGCATCACCCTGTGAGGCAGCCATGACCCGACTCTCAGACCGCTTCGCCGCCCTGCGCGCACAACAACGCAAAGCACTCATCCCCTACATCAGCGCGGGCGATCCCGACCCGGCACAAACTGCCGCCATTCTGCACGGCCTCGTCGCCGGCGGCGCCGATGCCCTCGAACTCGGCATACCTTTTTCCGACCCTGCTGCCGACGGCGAAACCATCCAGCAGGCTAACGAACGGGCGCTGGCGCGCGGCGTCACCCTGCAACAAACCCTCGCCATCGTGCGTGAATTTCGCCGCAACGACACGACCACCCCGCTCATCCTCATGGGCTACCTCAACAGCTTCGAGCGCGCCGGCTTCGCACACATCATGGCCGAACTCAGCGCCGCAGGCGGTGATGCCGTCATCCTCGTGGACTGCCCGGTTGAAGCCCTGCCGGACTACGCCACCGACCTGCAACACAGCGGCATCACCCCCATCCTGCTTGTTACCCCGACCACCAACCCTGAGCGTCGCCGTGCCATCGTTGCCCATGCGGGCGGCTTCCTCTACTTCGTCTCCCTGCGCGGCGTGACCGGCACCCAGCAGGCTGACGCCGATGCTATCGCTGCCGACATCCGGGCACTTAAAGCCGATACCGACCTGCCCGTCTGCATCGGCTTCGGTATCCGCGACGGTGTGACCGCCCGCCGTATGGCTGAACTCGCCGACGGCGTCGTCATCGGCAGCGCGCTCGTCGCCCGCCTGCACCAGGCGGCAGAAAACGGGCAAAACCTGGCCGATACCGCGCGCACCTTCACCACCGACATCCGCGCCCACCTTGACCAAAAGGACTAACCCATGAGCTGGTTCGATAACCTGATGCCCTCGCGCATCAAAACCAAAAACAAAAACCAACAAGTGCCGGACGGCCTGTGGAAAAAATGCGACGGCTGCAACGAAGTCCTCTACGCACAAGACCTCGACTACAACCAGCAAGTCTGCCCCAAATGCGGCTACCACATGCGCATCAGCGCGCGCAAACGCCTCGAACAACTCTTTGACGAAGGCTGCATGCCAACTGAAATCGGCCTCGGCCTGCAACCCGCCGACTTCCTCAAATTCAAAGACAGCAAACGCTACCGCGACCGCATCACCCAGGCGCAGAAAAAAACCGGCGAACATGACGCCCTCGTCGCCATGAGCGGCCTGCTCTACGATCGCCCGCTCACCGCTGCCGCCTTTGAATTCGACTACATGGGTGGCTCGATGGGCTCCGTCGTCGGCGAGCGCTTCGCCCTGGCGGCTGAATACGCCCTGGCCGAACGCACCCCCTTTGTCTGCTTTAGCGCCAGCGGCGGCGCGCGGATGCAAGAAGGCCTGACCTCGCTCATGCAAATGGCGAAAACCAGCGCCATCCTCACCCGCCTGGGCGACGCCGGTCTGCCCTTCATCTCGGTACTGACCGACCCGACCATGGGCGGCGTATCCGCCTCGCTGGCCATGCTCGGCGACATCAACATCGCCGAACCCGGTGCCCTCATCGGCTTTGCCGGCCCGCGCGTCATCGAACAAACCGTGCGTGAAAAACTGCCGGACGGCTTCCAGCGCAGCGAATTCCTGCTCGAAAAAGGCGCCATCGACATGATTGTGGACCGCCGCCACATGCGCGAAGAACTCGCTACCCTGCTCGGCATGCTCATGCAAGAACCCCCGCTGCCGCGCACCGCAGAAGACGAAGAAAGCCCGCCAAGCGAGGGCAGCACAGCGCCTGACGCTATTGCTAACGTCCCCGCAGACGCCTCTCCCGATACAGACCACAGCGCAGAAAACACAGAAACCCCATGAAACGCACCCTGAGCGAGTGGCTGGACTGGCAAGAAACCGCACACGATAAAGCCTGGGATCTCGGCCTCAAACGCGTCAGCACCGTCTGGCAGGCGCTCGGTGCGCCGCGCCTCGCCACGCATATCATCACCGTCGCCGGTACCAACGGCAAAGGTTCCTGCGTCTGCTGGATTGAGGCCATCTGCCGCGCGCATGGCGTCAGCGTCGCCAGCTTCACCTCGCCGCACCTGCACGACTACCGCGAACGCATCCGCTTTGACGGTGAATGGATTGCGCCTGATGCCCTCGTCGCCGCCTTTGAAACCATTGACGCCGCGCGCGGCGACATCTCGCTCAGCTACTTCGAATGGTCGGCGCTCGCCGCCTTTTGGCTCACCGCCCAACGGCAGCCCACCGTTGCCGTCCTTGAAGTCGGCCTTGGCGGCCGCCTGGACGCCACCAACATCATCGACGCCGACGCGGCCATCATTACCCGTATCGGCCTTGATCACCAAGACTGGCTGGGCCACGACATCCCCACCATCGCTGTCGAAAAAGCCGGCATCCTGCGCCCCGGCCAACGCGTTTACCTGCCCGATGCCCACCCGCCTGCCGTCCTCTGCGAACATGCCGCTGCTTTGGGGGCGAGCACATACCGCTATGACCAAGAATTGCGTGTGGACGCCCAGGCAGACGGCCTGCACCTCGATCTGCCCGGTTACCACGGCACCCTGCCCTACCCGACCCATATGCACGGCGTGCACCAATACGGCCACCTCGCCGCGGCCATCGCCGCCCTTGCACCGTGGCTGGCACTTGATACCGCCAAACTCGCCGCTGCCTGCGCCAGCGCACAAAACCCCGCCCGCCTCACCCTGATTGACGGCGAACCACGCTGGCTCTACGACGTCGCGCATAACGCCGACAGCGCCGAAATCCTCGCCCGCTACCTGCACGACCTGCCGCGCCGGGGCGGGCGCACCATCGCCCTGTGCAGCATCCTGCGCGACAAAGACCAGCACGCCATCTACCGCCACCTTGCGCCGGAAATCGACGAATGGGTGCTGGCTGGCCTGCCCGGCGCACGCGGCAGCGACAGCGCCACCCTCACCGCGCATGCCATCGAAGCCGGCATCCCGCGCGAACATATCCACCCCTGCGACGACATCTCCGCCGCCTGCCAGCGCGCCCGCGCCCTGGCAACCCCGGCTGACACCATCGCCGTTTTCGGCTCCTTCGTCACCGTCGCCGCCGTACAAAAAGAACAACAGCCATGAACAAATGGACCGTCCGCCTCATCGGCATCGCCATCCTCTTTGCCGCCGCCCTCATCCTCTTCGACCGCTGGTTTACCCCGGACATCCCGCCCGCCATCCAGCAAAGCATCGAACTCAGCGTGCGCGGCGGCGAAACCCACACCATCAGCCCGCCACCACCCGCGGCTAACAACGACAGGGGGAATCCCCGGCCCCCCTCGCCGCCGCCACAGCCCGCCTTCACCCTCGCTTCACTCGACGAAGACAGCAGCGAACCCCAGCCCATCCTCAGCAACCCGAACGGCAGCGACAAAGCCAAAGCCCGCGAAGCCGAACAAGCGGCAGCCAACCAAAAAGCCGCCAGCCAAGAAAAACCCGCCAATAGCGCACTCGTCGAAAACAGCGCAGAAACCGCCCCCACTGCCGAAAAACCGGCCGAAAAGCCCAAACCGCGACGCGGCGGCTCCTGGGTCCAAGCCGGCTCCTTCAGCAGCAAAGAAAACGCGGACAAAATGATCGCGCAACTGAAAAAACGCGGCTGGCCAATTGACACCGAAATCGCCAACATCAACGGAAAAGACATGCACCGCGTCTTCATCGGCCCGCTCTCGGCGGCTGACGCCAGCACCTACATTGACATCCTCGGCAAAGAAGGCACCAACGCCCGCCAAGTCAACCGCTGACCGCCAAGCGGGACAACCACGGGCTTTCGCCCTCCCCTAACCCCAAAACCAACCGGAGAAAAACCACACTATGAACCTCGACACCCTCAACTGGATAGACGTTGCCCTCGGCGGCATCCTCATCATCTCGGCGCTCATCGGCCTGATGCGCGGTTTCGTCAAAGAAATCCTCTCGCTCATCGCCTGGGGCGTTGCCGCCTACGCCGCCTGGATGCTGGCCGAACCCGTGGCCAAAGACTACGTCAGCCGCGTCTTCAACGACGAAAAAATCGCCTATATCGCCGCTCTCGGCGCCATCTTCATCGGCACCCTCTTCCTCATCGGCGTCGTCAACCTGCTCATCTCGCAAGTGTTGAAAATGACCGGCCTCGGCTTCCTTGACCGTCTGCTCGGCCTCATTCTCGGCACCGTGCGCGGCGTCCTCATCGGCGCGCTCATCACCTTTGCCGCCCTGCTCTTCAGCGACGGCCACCCTGAAAAAGAATTGCCCAGCCCGCTTGACCAACAATGGAACAGCTCTATCCTCGCGCCCTACTACAAAAGCGCCGCCCAATGGGGATACGACCAAATCGCCCCGACCGTGGACAGCTGGATACAAGACAAACTGAAAAAACAAGGTCGTGACCCAAAAAAGCCCGAAACAGCGAACGCCGATAACGGCGCTAACCCTGCGCCTGCCGCCACCCTGCGCCCCAGCGGCGAAGACGTCGGCATCCTGAAAAGCCCACCGGCCACCGCCCCTGCCGTACCCCAGCCGGAAGAACCGACCCTGCACGGCCTCGAATCCGCGCAATAACAGAATCCATAGCCAAAACGCCGCCCGTCAAACGGCGGCGTTTCTACCTACCATCCCAGCCGGGAACCCACCATGACCGACCACAACGACAAAGCCTTCGCCACCCGCGCCATCCGCGCCCACGAACAACAAAGCGAAAACCGCGAACACTCGCCCGCGCTCTACCTCACCTCATCCTTCACCTTCATGAGTGCCCAACAAGCCGCCGACATCTTCGCCGAACGCGAAGCCGCCTACCAATACAGCCGCTTCGGCAACCCCACCGTGCAACTCTTCGAAGCACGCATGGCGGCGCTTGAAGGCGGCGCTCGCGGCACCGCGACCGCGAGCGGCATGGGCGCCGTCCTCACCCTCGGCCTTGCCGAACTCGAAGCGGGCGACCACATCATCTGCGCGCGTAACTGCTTCGGCTCCATCCTCAACATGTTCAGCAAAACCTTCGCCAAATACGGCATCGAAACCACCCTCGTCGAAGTGACCGACCTTGACGAATGGAAAAACGCCGTGCGCCCGAACACCAAACTCCTCTTCCTCGAAACCCCATCCAACCCGCTGCTCGCCATCGGCGACATCGCGGCCATCGCCGACATCGCCCACCAGGCAGGTGCCAAACTCGCCGTAGATAACTGCTTTGCCACCCCCTACCTGCAACGCCCGCTCGACCTCGGTGCTGATTACAGCGTCCATTCCGCCACCAAATACCTTGACGGCCAGGGACGCACCCTCGGCGGCATCATCATCAGCAAGAGTGCGGAAGACGGCGAAAAAATCTACCAACTCATGCGCGGCATCGGCACCACCATGAACGCCTTTGAAGGCTGGATCTACGCCAAAAGCCTTGAAACCCTGCATGTGCGCGTGCAGCGTCACAGCGAAAACGCCCTGCACGTCGCGCGCTGGCTCGAACAACAACCGGAAATCGCGCGCGTGTACTACCCCGGCCTCGAAAGCCATCCGCAACACGCCCTCGCGCAAAAACAAATGCACGGCGGCTTCGGCGGCATGGTCAGCTTCGACGTCAAAGGCGGCAAACAGGCGGCATGGCACCTCATTGACAACTGTGACTGGCTGAGCGTCACCGGCAACCTCGGCGACGCCCGCACCATCATCACCCATCCGGACAGCACCACCCATGCCCGCGTTGCACCGGAAGAAAAAGCCCGCATCGGCCTAGGCGAAGGCGCCATCCGCCTCTCCGTCGGCCTGGAAGACGCTACCGACATCTGCAACGCGCTCGCCAAAGGCCTGCGCTAAACGACCTTCACAACAAAAAACGACGGGGCACACCCGCCGTTTTTTGTTACCTGCTGAACCTGTGCTTGCCGCAAGCCCCGTGTTTATCCCGCTTGGCCATAGGCATCTGCACATCTCAAAAAATGGGGCGTATAGGACAAAAAAGGAGCCAAGAATCGCTGTAAGCCTTATGCTGCAAGGC
>CAURDG010000004.1:0-21445 GCA_963523555.1 uncultured Cardiobacterium sp. | reverse complement strand
GGGTGCCGGTTTCGATACGGTCCGGCAGGGTAGCGTAGCGCGCCGGTTTGAGGGCGCGTACGCCTTCGATGGTGAGGGTGGTGGTGCCGATACCGCTGATTTTCGCTCCCATGGCATTCAGGCAGTGGGCGAGGTCGCTGACTTCAGGCTCGCAGGCGGCGTTGCCGAGGATGGTGGTGCCTTCGGCAAGTGCGGCGGCCATGAGCAGGTTTTCGGTGCCCGTGACGGTCACCACGTCCATGAGGAAGCGGCTGCCGCGCAGTTTGCCGCTGGCTTCGATGTAGCCTTCGTGGATGTCGATATGGGCACCGAGGGCCTGCATGCCTTTGATGTGTTGGTCCACAGGGCGGGCACCGATGGCACAACCGCCGGGCAAGGAGACGCGCCCCTGACCGAAACGGGCAAGCAGCGGTCCCAGCACGAGGATGCTGGCGCGCATGGTCTTGACGAGCTCGTAAGGCGCTTCGGGGTTGGTGATGTGGCTGGCATCCACCGTGACCTGGTTGTCGCCGGTGAAGGCGGCTTTGGCACCCATGGCGTTCAGGACTTTGATGAAGGTGTGCACGTCGCGCAGGCGCGGCACGTTATCAATGATGGTTTCGCCAGCGACGAGCAGGGTGGCAGCGAGAATGGGCAGGACGGCGTTCTTGGCGCCGCTAATGGTGACTTCGCCGTGCAGCGGTTTGCCGCCGCGTATTTTCAGTTGTTCCATCAGGCGACCTCGGTTTTCAGGGCGACAGCGTGGATTTCGTTGCTGCCAAGGATGTCGCCAAGAGCATTCATGACGAGGCGGTGTTGTTCGAGGCGGCTCTTGCCGGCAAAGCCTGCCGAGCGGACGTGGGCGCTGTAATGTACGCCGTCGAAGGTGCTGAGGGAAATGTCAGCGTCGGGCAGGACGGCTTTGATGCGTGCGGTGATTAGTTCTTCTTGCATGGGGTGGGTTGGCTCATAGTGGGCAGGTCAATTTCGTAGAGGGCAAGTAGTTCGCCAAGGTGGGGCGGCAGGTGTTGCCAGGTCATGCGCCGCTGTTGTTGCTGTGCCTGACCTGCCAGCCAGACGAGTGCGGCGACGCCGATGCTGTCGGCTTGTTGCAATGCCTGCCCGTCCACGGTGAGGGAATCAGGCAGGGTTTCGTCGCGGAAGGGGATGCGGTCAAGGCTGCGGGCGGTGAGCGCGGCATGCAGATGCAGCACGCCGTCGCGCAGGGTGCCTAAGGCGGCGAGGGTCATAGTTTTTCGTCGCCCTTCATGTTTTTGATTTTGGCGATGAGTTTGTCCAGCCCGCCCTGGTTGATTTCGCTATCGAAGCTGTTGCGGTAGCTGGACAGGATGGAGACGTTTTCAAAGGATACGTCGTAGATTTTCCATTGGCCGTTTTTGAAGCGCAGGCTGAAAACAACGATAGCCTGCTTGCCGTTTTTATCGCGCACCTGGATGCGGGTGTCAGTGCGCTGGTATTTGTCCACCGGTGTGGCACTCAGCACTTTCACCGCTTCTTCGACCGGTGTGCCGGCATAGTTGGTCCAGCCGCGCGAATAGACGCGCACCAGGAGGTCGCGGAAGGCGGCGGTGAAGTCGGTTTTCTGTTGTGCATTTGCCTCACGCCAATGGCGGCCAAGAACCACTTGCGACATCAGTTCAAAGTCCATGTAGGGCAGGACTTCATTGCGGATTAGCGCGCTGAATGCGGCAGGGTCGCTTTGGTAGCGCGCCTGGTTGGCATTCAGGTTGGTGAAGACGGTTTTGGCCTGCTGTTCGACGAGGCTGCGCGCGTCGTCAGTGGTCGGCTGTGCGGCGAACGCGGCAAAAGCGGTAGCGCTAAGGGCGAGGGTCATGAGGAATTTTTTCATGGTTTTTGCTCCTGGGATGGGGTGTTGCCGCCATCATCTTTGGCGGACATTTGGGTCACGAATTGCTGGATCAGCTTCTCCAATACCATAGACGAACCGGTGTAACGAACCGTATCACCATTTTGTAAGGTCTCCAGATCGCCGCCGGGGACGATACCGATGTATTTCTCGCCCAAAAGCCCGGCGGTGAGGATATCGGCGCTGCTATCAAGCGGCAGACGATCGTATTCGCCGGATATTTGCAGGATGACTTTGGCTTTGTAGCTGTCCTGATCGTAACTGATACTTTTCACTTTGCCGATTTGCACCCCGGCCATGGTGATTTTGGCATTTTTCGACAGACCGCTGATGTCGCTGAATTGCGCTTCCAGTTCATAGGGATGGTGCAGGCGGAAACCGCGCGCATTACTCGCTTGCAAGGCAAGGAAAACAATACCAACGAGGGCTATTAACACGAAAACGCCGACGGCGACGGATACACTGCGATTTGATTGCACTTCAACCTCCAAACATCATCGCGGTCAGGACAAAATTCAGCCCGAGCACGGCCAGCGAGGACATCACCACAGTGGTGGTAGTCGCATTCGCCATGCCACGGGCGGTAGGCGGGCAGCTAAAGCCCTGATAGACGGCTAGCGCCGCGCAGACCCAGCCAAAAACCAGACTCTTCAGCAACATGCCGCGGGCAATGTCGCTCACAAAATCGACACTGTTCTGCATTCCCGACCAGAAGACGCCATCATCCAGGCCGAGATAGACCACGCCGACCAGATACGCGCCAAGAATGGCGACGGCAACAAAAAGAATGGTGAGTAGCGGTAGGGCAAAGAGTGCACCAAGAAAACGCGGCACACCGACCTGGGCGACAGGCTCAATCGCCATCATCTCCATCGCTGCCAGCTGCTCCGTTGTCTTCATCAGGCCGATTTCAGCGGTAATCGCCGAACCGGCGCGCCCGGCGAAGAGCAGTGCCGCGACTACCGGCCCCAGTTCACGCATCAGCGACAGTGCCACCATAGGTCCCAGCGACTGTTCCGCGCCGAAACGCACCATCGTCGTGTACGCCTGAAATGACAGCACCATGCCGACAAACAGGCCGGCGACAAGAATGATCGGCAGAGACAGTACGCCCGCGTTATAAGTCGCGCGCAGTGTCAACAGCGGCTTGCGCACCAGCACCGCGCAGTGACGCAGCAATAGCAGGGAACAGAGCGAAAAATCACCCAGCGCAGCGAGGCAGCGTAGCGTCGTTGTGCCAACAGCGGCGAGAAAATCCAGCACTGCTTTCATCGGACACGCTCCAGCAACTCCGCCGCATAATCGGCAGCGGGATAATGATAGGCAACCGGCCCATCCGCCTCAGCGTGCATAAACTGGTGTACCAGCGGATCCGTGCTGGCATACACCGCCGCTGGGGTATCGTTAGTGAGCAGTCTGCCGCCCGCGAAAAGCAGGATGCGGTCGGCAATCTTGCTCACCTCTGTCACATCATGCGAAACCACGAAACTGGTCATACGCAGACCATCATTTAAATCGCGCACCAAGCGGGTGAGGACGCCTAGCGAGATAGGATCCTGGCCGGTAAACGGTTCATCGTAAATCATCAATTCCGGATCAAAGGCAATCGCGCGCGCCAGCGCCACCCGCCGCGCCATACCGCCGGACAATTCCGAGGGCATCAGTGCCGCCGCGCCGCGCAGGCCGACACGCTGCAACTTCATTGCTGTGACCGTCGCAATCAATTTGCGATCCAGCCGCGTCTTCTCGCGCAGTGGAAAAGCCACATTTTCGGCGACGGACATATCGGAAAAGAGCGCACCGGACTGGAATAACATGCTCATGCGGCGGCGCAGACGCATCAGCGCGGCGCGGGACAAATCCGGCACCGACTCGCCCAATACCTCAACCGTGCCGCTATCAGGGCGCAACTGCCCGGTCAGCAGGCGCATCAAGGTTGTCTTGCCCGTGCCGGATGGCCCCATCACCGCCACCACCTCACCACGCGGGATGACAAAACTCACGTCATCAAAAATCTTGCGTTGACCGCGCGAGAAAGAGAGATGCTTGACGCGGACGACAATATCCGTCATGCCCTGCCCCCCTCAGCATCGGCGAGTGCCAGCACCACCTGCCAATGCGCAGGTGAAACCGGCGTCACCGACAAACGGCTACCCTTCTGCACCACTGCCATATCGGCCAGTTCCGGTACCGCTTTCAGCACGTCCAGCGCGATGATGTGGCGGAAGGCACGCACAAATTTCACCTCGACCAAATCCCAGCGCGGTGCATCCACCGTCGCCTTCGCATCAAAATAACGGCTTGCGGGGTCAAACTGCGTCGGGTCGGGATACGCCGCGTGGACGATCTCGACGATGCCGACAATACCGGACGGGCGGGCATTGGAATGATAAAAAAACGCCTGATCGCCGACCTGCATCTGTCGCATGAAATTGCGCGCCTGATAATTGCGCACACCATCCCACGGTTCAGTCTGCGCGGGACGGCGTTGTAAATCATCCAGCGAAAAATTGCCGGGCTCGGATTTCATCAACCAGTAATTCATGAATGTGTGGTCTTATCTGTCCTTAAGAAGCGACGCATCATAGCACGGGGCGGATAAATGCGCGTCTAGCAGCAATTTTCCAATAAAAAGGCCCCTGAGGGGCCTTTAATATTTGGAAACCGAATGACGTTATGTCGTTATCAAGGCTGCCTGGTAGCGCCAAACGCGCCACGGAATTCACGCTCGCCTGCTTGCGTTTGTGAGTATTTTTCGTAAACACCAGACATTTCTGCTGCATTCTGTCCATAGAAACTACCGTTGGTAAAGGTACGCTCATCAGAATAGCCACTGAAAGTATTATTATTAATTCTTGCCTTTAATCTGATCGGGTCTATTTTCCCCGGCACCGAGATCCGGCCAGTTACATCTTTAGTCGTGAAATTGACATTAAATTCAGTCAAACCTTCTTGCATGTCAGCGCCTTCCGCTTGATGTACTGCTAAACCGGTATAACGTGCTTCGCCTTTCTTCGGCAGAGTGGTCGGGACTTGCTGCGGAGACGGGCCCTGGAAGAAAGTGTGGTAGGAGCCGCGCTGTTTGTCGTACACCATGCCGTACAAGGCATTGTGCAGGTTGTTACCGACGATTTTTCTGTAAGAATCGTCCTCACCCTTGAAGTAGCCGCCACTACCGCGCGTAATATTGGAGGCTAGCAACTCTACTTCCTGGTCATTGATACGGAGTTTATTGATTGCTTTCTTCCAGTCAGCATCAATACTTCCATTTCCGGAATTACCGCCGTTATTATTTCCATTGTTGCCGTTATTATTTCCATTATTGTT
The DNA here is from genome assembly GCA_963523555.1 of uncultured Cardiobacterium sp. Classification (GTDB taxonomy): domain Bacteria; phylum Pseudomonadota; class Gammaproteobacteria; order Cardiobacteriales; family Cardiobacteriaceae; genus Cardiobacterium. The sequence continues at coordinate 16,251 of CAURDG010000004.1, read as the reverse complement.
ATTGTTATTATCTGGCGGTGGTGGTAATTGCCAAGAACCTAATGAGGAAGGCGAAGAAGGTGCGCCATCTGCGCCTACAGCAGGAGCAACAGGACGTGCATCGAGTGCAGGGGTATCGCCATCTTTATTGTCACTGCCGCCGCAGGCAGTGAGGATGCCGAGGGTAACGGCGGCTGCTAAATAATTCCGGTATTGCATGAATAACTCCGTGTGTAAATTAATTGTAAGGTGGACCGTCCATTACGGGACGGCCACATTCTAACACTTTTTTCATCTTTGCCGTCTCTTTCTTATAGTAAGGGCTGGCACTTGGGGCAATACACGCTACTACGCCCGCCGATGGTTACGTGCGCGAGCGGTGTGCCGCAGCGCGGGCAGGGTTCGCCGTTTTTGCCGTACACCGCGAGTTTGACGGCGAAGTAGCCACTGGTGCCGTCGGGCTGGCTGAAATCGCGCAGGGTGGTGCCGCCTTGTGCGATGGCTTCTTGCAGGACGCGTTTGATAGCCGCCGCCAGCGTGGCACACTCAGCTTCATCGAGACGGGTGGCACGGCGGGCAGGGTGAATGCCGCTCGCGTACAGCGCTTCGGTTGCATAGATGTTGCCAACACCAACGACGTGCCGCTGATCCATGATGTGCGTTTTGATCGCCGCCGTTTTGCCGCGCGTTTGTGCGTAGAGACGGGCTCCATTGAAGGCGTCATCCAGCGGTTCAATACCTAGTTCGGCAAGAGTGGGCGGTGGTTGCAGCGGATCAATGACGGCGACATGACCGAAGCGGCGCGGGTCGTGCAGGCGCAGTTCCTGCCCGTTTTCTAACGTTACCGTGACGTGGTCGTGCTTTTTGAGCGGGCTGTCCGCTGGAATGATGCGCAAGGCGCCGCTCATGCCGAGGTGGATATGCAGGGCGCGGTGCGGGTCGTCGCTGTGCAAGATCAGGTGTTTACCGCGTCGGGCGACATGGTTGATGACGCATCCGGCGAGGCGGTCAAGCGCAGCGCTATCCAGCGTTTGCCGCAGTTTGGCGACACGGGCGCGGATGGCGTGGATGCGTTGTCCTTCGATGTGCGGCGCAATGCCGCGTCGGGTGGTTTCGACTTCGGGTAATTCAGGCATGATCAGGCGTGGGCTTGGGAAACCAGCTTGCCGGCGGCTGGGCGAGCATGGCTTTGAGATTTTCGTTGCACAGCCACGCGGTCGTGCCGTCATCCAGATAGTGCGCGTGGTGGAAGCTGTTGTAGGCGCCGAGGGTGTAGGTTTTGCCGTCGATGCCGAGGGTGACGGGACGCGAGGGCGCGGCCTGGATAGCGGCAAGCGGCTGCGGGCTGTGGCAGGTCGCGAGAATATCGAGCATCTGTTCTGTACGCCCGTCGCGTATGCGTTTGCCGTCGCCGACCCAACCCGCGTCGTCGCGCTTAAGGTCAATCCGGCTGTCGCTGTAATCAATGCGGATATGCTGCACCTGCGCCGGGTCAAGGAATTGCTCAACCCCGCCCAAACGCGCGTTCAGCGCGAGAAACAGTGCGAGCAGCGCACCCCACAGCGCCAGCGCGCTTAACCGTAACGTCGTTTGCGTTGCCATGCGAGGTACGGTCCGATAATCAGCGGTAACAGCGGCAGGATGACAATCAGCACGATGGCCAGCCACAGCATTTCCCCTTCCGTGAGCGAGAGGTACTGGTCTTTCAGTTCCGGCGGGGCGATGTTGGCGTGGGCGCGGGCGGGCATCAGGCTGGCAAACAGATTTTGCACCAGGGCACTGTTGCCGCCGACATTCAAATAATTGTCCTGAAACAAATCACTGTCGCCAAGAATGATGATGCGCTGCTTCCTGCCCTGAAAATCGCGTTCCAGCGCCCAACCGAGCGGTAGAGGCCCTTTAGCCTCGCCTTCATCCGGCATGATGACACCCGCATCGGCATTTTTCTCCGCCCAGCTCTGCTTGCCTGACCACAGCAGGACATGGCGCGTCCAGTCGCTGGTCGGCGGACTGTCCGGATTATCGGCGAGCGCGACCGCCGTCGGCAGCAGTGGCGCCTGCTTGATGCCGTCGCTGATCACATCCTCGCCCAACTCCTCCACCAGCAACAACTGCGGATCATCCAGTCCATAGCCCTTCGCACCGGCATCGACCACACTGCCCTCAACCAGGCGCAACCCGCTCAACGTCGCCAGCCACGGCGGCAAATACGGATGCCGCGTATCCGTCGTAAAAAGCAGACTGCCGCCGCGCGCGAGATACGTCTGCAACGCACTGCCATGTGCCTGCGGAATCTCTTCCGGATCGGCGATGACCAGCACATTGACACTGCGCGGAATCTCTACCGTGCGCGTCTGATCCTGATCCGTGACCGTCGTTTTCGCATTGCGCACCCGCTCATACGCCGCGCGCCAGTTGCCGCTGCTGTCCTGCCGGTAAGCGCGCTCGCCGTGCCCCTGCAAATGCAAAATCTGCACATCGCTCGTCTCGCCGAGATTCAGCAACGCCTGGGCAATCCCCTGCGGACTGGCGACATCAATCCGCTCACCGTGCGTGCCATCGGACAAAAACAACTGCCCCTCACGCGTCACCTCGCGCGCCTGCACCCGCAGCGGATCCGTGTCGGGATTGACAAATTCCAGACGCAAATTCGGCTGCAACACCCGAAACGGCGCGACCAAATCACTGAACCCGCGCCGCATCTGCGGATTATTGCGCACAAACGCTTCCAGCACGATCTCGCCCTCAAGCGCACGAATCACCGCCTCCTGCTGCGCCGTAAGCTGCAACAACGGCTGATCACGCAGCACCAGCGCACGAGAATCATGCAGCGACCACCAGGCACAAGCGACAACAGCGGCCGCCATCAGTGCCGCCAGCAACCATCCATAAAAAAACCGAAAACGCATCAACAAACCTATAATCCAAAAACCAAAACACGCGCCAAGCGAGACAACCATGCGGTTCGCGGCGCATCGAATAACCATTGTAACGGACGGGACAAGCCATGATAGAAACCTTTTGCGACGCCCTGCTCTTCGAAGAAGGCCTGGCCGCCGCCAGCGTCGCCAGCTACCGCAACGACCTGCAACTCGCCGCACGCCTGCTCGACAAACCCGTGCGCAGCTTCAACGCGGACGACGTACAAAACGTTCTGGCGCGCATGATGGACCTGCAACGCAAACCCACCTCGCTTGCCCATATGCGCACCAGCCTGCGCCGCTACTTCGCCTGGCTCGCCGAAAACGGCTACCGCCACGATAACCCGACCGCCCGTCTCGAACCCGCGCGCCTGCAAAAACCGCTGCCGCGCAGCATCGGCGAAACAGACGTCGAAAAACTGCTGGCCGCCCCCGACCCCGCCACGCCAACCGGCAACCGCGACGCCGCCATGCTCGAACTGCTCTACGCCTGCGGCCTGCGCGTCAGCGAACTCGTCGGCCTGCGCCTCGGCAACCTCAACCTGCAAGACGGCATCCTGCGTGTGCGCGGCAAAGGGCAAAAAGAACGCATCGTCCCCATCGGTGAAGACGCCGTGGCTGCCGTCGAGCGCTACATCCATATCGCCCGCCCGCAACTGCTCAAAAACCCGCTGGACGACGCCCTTTTCCTCAGCGAACGCGGCAAAGCCATAACCCGTCAGGCCTTCTGGAAACTTATCCGCGACTATGCTGCCGCTTGCGGCATCACCGCGCCCGTCTCGCCGCACACCCTGCGCCATGCCTTTGCAACCCACCTCATCAACCACGGCGCCGACCTGCGCGTCGTACAAATGCTGCTCGGCCACAGCAGCCTCAGCACCACGCAAATCTACACTCACATCGCCGAAGCACGCCTTGCCAGCATCTTCGCTGCACACCACCCGCGAGCATAACTAAAGACCGCCAAGCGGCGTGGTCACTGGGCCCGCCAAGCGGCGCAAATACTGGGCCCGCCAAGCGGCGCAAATACTGGGCCCATCAAGCGGCGTAAATACTGGGCCCGCCAAGCGGCGCAAATACTGGGCCCGCCAAGCGGCGTGGTTACTGGGCTCGTCAAGCGGCGTGGTTACTGGGCTCGTCAAGCGGTGTAATTACTGGGCCCGCCAAGCGGCATGCGAAAAAACAACAAACAGCCTCCGCAAAACAAGCGGGCGATATATGCCGAATCACTTAGCACCGTGGCTACGTCATAACAAGACCGTAATCTAAAAATAACCTCATGACAGGGTGCTTTTGTTGTCTGTAAGATACACCGCAAGAATAGTCCGGAAATACCCACACAATGCGCATCCTCCTCAGTCTGCTGACCACCGTATGGATAACGGTGGTACACGCCGCTTCACCCAATATGGAACTGGCCAAATCCGTCTTCGACCCGCGCATCATGAGCAATGCCGTCGAATCCCCCATCCCTGGCCTCTACCAGTTCGCTCAGGGCAGCGAAGTCTTCTACATCAGTGCCGATGGCCGCTACGTCATGCAGGGTGAAATGATCGACCTGCAAACCCAAATCAACGTCACTGAAACTTTCCGCGCCAGCGAGCGGGTGAAAACCCTCGCTGCCCTTGACCCCAAAACCATGATCAGCGTCCTGCCGAATGCGCCGGCGTACCACATCACCGTTTTTACCGACGTGGACTGCCCCTACTGCCGCCTGATGCAGCAAAACATCCTCGAATACACCCAGCGCGGCATCGCCATCCACTATCTCGCCTACCCGCGCAGCGGCCCGAACAGCAGCGCTGCCCTCCGCATGGCACAAGTGTGGTGCACATCCGACCGCCTGAGTGCCCTGCTCCTCGCCCAGACTGACCAGCCTCTGCCCAACTCGCGCGGCGATTGCAGCAAAATTATTCGTGAACAATATGCCATCGCGCAAAAACTCGGCATCAGCAGCACACCTTCCATCATTCTTGAAGACGGCACCCTTATCCCCGGTTTTGTCGCCCCGGCCAATCTCGAAACCATCCTGAACAAGCATCCTGAACAAATCGAGATCGAAAAAAGCGATGGCGAAGAAACCGCGCACACGGAAACACCGCTATATCCGCTTAGCCCGGCGCCTGCTACCCGATAAATACGCAATTAAACCGCTCAACTTGTCCATAAAGCTACACAGCAATTTTTATGGATACCCGGTCAGCACACCAACACACTCAGATTATTTTCATGCACGGAGCCGGCTATCTAAAGTGATCTGGCCGTTAGAATCTGTCTCCCCGCAACCGGTGCAGTAGCTATCCATCTGCTTTCCCTACGCAGCTGGTCAGCACAAACCCTGTTGCTAAAACTGCCATTAAACCGGTCTATATCCTTATGATGTTCTCAAATCCATCGTTTACCAGAATACATATGAACTTGCTAGAATAACTGACCCCTGATTCACCTGAAAACATAAGGAACCGATATGGCTCGCGTCACCGTAGAAGATTGTCTCAAAGACGAAAACAACCGCTTCCGCCTTGTCCTCGCTGCATCCAAACGCGCGCGGCAAATTGCCAACGGACACCAGCCGCTTGTTGCGGCAGAGAACGATAAAGTCACCGTTATTGCCCTACGCGAAATCCAGGAAGAAAAAACCACCATCGACGGGTTGCTACGCAGCAGCAAGCCCATCACCCCGGCACCTGCGCCCGTTGCGCATGCGCCGACTATCATCGTAGACGACGAAGAAGACGACGCTAAGGACGAATAACCATGAACGCGCCGCTTGCCCTCGAATACCAGCCTTTCGGCGTCTTCACCGGTGCGGCAACCCTGCAAGCGGCTTACGATGACCTCGCTGTTGAGCTGAAAAAATACCTCGATCCTGAAGACATCGATAAAGTCCTGCGCTGCGCCATCTACGGTGCAGCCGCTCACGAAGGGCAACGCCGCCAGTCCGGCGAACCCTACTTCGTCCACCCCATTGCCGTCTGCCGAATTCTCGCCCGCCAGCGTTTTGACCTGCCGGTATTGCAAGCGGGGCTCCTGCATGACGTCCTCGAAGACACCATCCTTAATAAAAAAGACATGGCGACCGAATTTGGCGAAGACGTCACCCGTCTTGTCGATGGTGTCAGCAAACTCGATCGTCTGAAAAAAACCGCGCCGCAGGCCGCTGTCGCCGACAGTTTCCGCAAAATGTTCCTGGCGACTGCTGACGACCCGCGCGTCCTTATCATCAAACTCGCCGACCGTCTGCACAATATGCAGACCCTCAGTGCCCTGCGTCGCGACAAACAGCAACGCATCGCTCACGAAACGCTGGATGTCTATGCCGCTATCGCTGGTCGCCTCGGTCTCTTTTATTTCCGCATCCAGCTCGAAGACCTCGCTTTCTCCTACCTCTACCCGTGGCGCCATGCTGTCTTGCGCAAACACTACAACGAAGACAACACTCACGAACAAACCCTGCGTACCGTGAGGAGCGAATTGCAAGCGCGTCTGCAAATACTTGGTATCAAAGCCTCCATCAACCCGCGCCAGCGCCACCTTTGGGGCGTGTACCAGCGGATGAAGCGCAAAGAGAGCTTCAAGGAAGCCATCCGCACCGTCCCCATCCGCATCATTACCGACAGCGAAGACAACTGCTACCGTATTCTCGGCGCCCTGCACAGCCTCTACCGTCCGGTACACGGCAAATTCGAAGACTACATCGCCGCCCCGAAAAGTAACGGTTACCGCTCACTGCACAGCAGCGTCATCATGGGCGACGGCACCGCGCTGAACGTACAAATCCGTACCCGCGACATGCACACCCTGGCTGAAGCGGGCATCATCTCCGTCTGGCACCAATACGCCAAACAGCGCGCAGTGAAACTTGAAGCGCACAGCATCGAAGCCGAAAAAACCATGCGCGAATGGCTGTCGCGCCTCAAAGAAGTGCAGAACATCACCGATGACCCACTGCAATTCTACGACGCCATCAAAAAAGAACTCGTCACCGGGGAAATGCAAATCTACACCCCGAAAGGCGACATCATCGCCCTGCCGCACGGCGCAACACCGGTGGATCTGGCTTACACCATCCATACCGAAATCGGTAACCACATCGTCGGCGCCAAAGTGAACGGCCAGCCTTACCCCATCTACAAACCGCTGAAAATGGCGCAGACCGTGGAAATCCTCACCGATCCGGATGCACACCCGCACAACAGCTGGCTGCAATTCACCATTCCCGGCGGTAAAGCCCACATCGGCATCAACCGCTACCTGAACCGTCTCGCGCGGAAAAATGCCGGCCTCGCCACATCGGGCAAACAAGTCACTGACAGCGAACAGAAAATCCTCGTGCACAGCGCCTTTGAAAGCGGCATTACCCTTGCCCCCTGCTGCCACCCGTTACCGCTTGAAGCCATCACTGGTCACAGCGTAGCCGGTAGCGGCATACTCATTCATAGCCGTGACTGCCCGCTGCTTGAAACGGCCACGCACACCATTGCCGCTGACTGGGCAGACGAACGCAAAGGCCTCTTCCCCAGCGAACTCGCCATCAAGGCCTACGCCCATCCACGCTTGCTCGCACGGGTTAGCGGCGCAATTGCTGACAGCGAAGCCAACATCACCGATTTTCAGATTAACCATGCGGATAGCGACGAACAGCGGCGTTGCCTCACCGTCTGGCTTGAAGTCCGCGATCTCGAACATCTGACGCAAGTCATGCACCGCCTGCGCCAACTCGAAGAAACCATCGGCATCCGCCGTATCACCCACAAGGAACCCACACCATGAGTAAACAAATTATCCACACCGATAAAGCCCCTGCCGCCATCGGTCCCTATTCGCAAGCCGTGCGTACCGGCAACCTTGTTTACCTCGCCGGGCAAATCCCGATCAATCCGGCCACTATGGAACTTGAACACGCCTTCACCGATCAGGTGCACCGCGTTTTCACCAACCTGCAAGCTGTCTGCGAAGCAGCGGGCGGTGGTCTTAACGACATCATCAAGCTGAACATCTACCTGCTTGACATGGAGCACTTTGCCGAAGTTAACAAAATCATGAAAACCTACTTCCACGAACCCTACCCGGCGCGCATTGCCATTGCCGTGCACGCGCTGCCCTGGGATGCGCAGATCGAACTCGAAGCCGTGATGGCGCTATAAACAAAAAAAACCGACAAGCGGCGGGCCAGACCCGCCGCAAGTCTATCGGCTACAACCATGTACCAAAAATCCGATTTCCACTACGACCTGCCTGACAGCCTTATCGCCCGCTACCCCTTACCCGAACGCAGTGCAGCGCGGATGCTCGTCGCCCGTGCTGGCGACGCTGCACATATCGACCTCACCGACAGTCAGGTGCGCGATCTGCCCGACTACCTCGATCCCGCCGACCTGCTCGTTTTTAACAACACCCGCGTCCTCCCCGCCCGTCTCTACGGCCATAAAGCCAGCGGCGGCAAAATCGAAATCCTCATCGAACGCCTGAAAAGCCCGCACGAAGCCAGCGCCTACATCCGCGCCTCAAAAAGCCCGCAGGCGGGCAGCACTCTCCATGTCGGCAACGCCACCCTCCATGTCGGCGACCGTGATGATGCTCTTTTTACCCTGTACAGCGACGACGCGCCGTGGCAGGAACTCCTCGCTGCGCACGGCGAAATGCCTATCCCACCCTACCTCGAACGGCGCGCGCAGGACAGCGACAGCGAGCGCTACCAGACCGTGTACGCCAAACACAGCGGCGCAGTCGCCGCGCCCACCGCCGGCTTGCATTTCGATGAAGCCTTGCTTGCCGCGATTGCCGCGCGTGGCGTGCAGCGCACCGAAATTACCCTGCACATCGGCGCGGGCACCTTCCAGCCGGTGCGTCACGAAAATCTCGCCGAACACATCATGCACAAAGAATGGCTAACTGTCGGGCAGGACGTAGTGGAGGCTGTCGCCGCCTGCCGCGCGCGCGGAGGCCGTGTTATTGCCGTTGGCACGACCAGCCTGCGCGCTCTGGAAAGTGCAGCAGCAAGCGGCAGCCTTGTGCCATATAGCGGTGATACCGACCTCTTCATCACCCCCGGCTACCGCTTCTGCGTCGTCGATGCCCTTTTCACCAACTTTCACCTTCCCGAATCGACCCTGCTGATGCTGGTTAGCGCCTTTGCCGGCTACGACAACATCCGCCGCGCCTATCAGTACGCCATCACCCACGACTACCGCTTTTACAGCTACGGCGATGCCATGTTCCTGCCCAAACGCCTGCCAGACGCTTAACAGCCGGGACAAGCGGCGCAAATACTGGGCCCGCCAAGCGAGATAAACACTGACCCCGCCAAGCGGCGTAAATACTGGTCTCGCCAAGCGGGATAAACACTGGGCCCGCCAAGCGGCGTCAATACTGGGCCCGCCAAGCGGCGTCAATACTGGGCCCGCCAAGTGGCGTAAATACTGGACCCGCCAAGCGGCGTAAACACTGGGCCCGCCAAGCGGGATAAAACCTGGGCCCGCCAAGCGGCGTAAACACTGGCCCCGCCAAGCGGGATAAAACCTGGCCTCGCCAAGCGGGATAAACACTGACCCCGCCAAGCGGGATAAACACTGGCCCCGCCAAGCGGGATAACACATTAAACGTCCCTTGCGGGTTACCTTGCCAGATGTTTATAACGTCGATGGAATTAATAGCGGTGGCATAGCTGCCTGCTGCGCCGTCGGCATCAAATCATCCAGAGACTGCTGTGTGCCGGATACTGTCATCGCCTGCGTCATTACCTGAGCTTGCCGCGCTGCTTCTGCCATGTAGTGATCTTGGGAAATAGCAGGCAATGGAGTATTGGTAGATGCAGGTGCACGTACCAAGGCATTAATGGCCTCATAATCAAGGCTGCTGCCATCGGCAAAACGGATGCCGTCAATCCGCCACGGCACATACCCTTCGCTGAAGTGGAAGCCAACCCTGACTTGATTGTCGCTGTGGCGGTCTTTGATAATCAAGTCATCCATATTGCGGGTGATGTATACGTCTTCCTGGCGTAAATCAGTAAATTCAAGGATATCTCGCCGTCCGGCATCACCATCGTCATTGCGGATGCTGTCCTGACCGAAATTACCGCTGAAACGGTAGATATCATTGCCCTGTCCGCCTTCAAGGCTATCGTTTCCTGGGCCGCCATCGATAGTGTCATCACCATCATCGCCACTGATGGCATCATTGCCATCACCGCCGCGCAAATCATCATTGCCGCTGCCGCCATAGATATTGTCGTTACCTGCACCGCCGTCGGCAAAATCATCGCCAGCGTTGCCAACGATCCGGTCATTACCGTCTTCGCCGTAGAGGTTGTCGTTACTTTCTTTGCCAATCAGAGCATCATCGCCGTTGTGGCCGTGCAATTCACTACCTTCACGATTAGCCACCAGATAGTCGCTACCATCTGTGCCCTGTTGCACAAGTTGCTTCAACGCACCCACATCCAGCTCGCTGCCATCGGCAAAACGGATGCCGTCAATCCGCCACGGCACATACCCTTCGCTGAAGTGGAAGCCAACCCTGACTTGATTGTCGCTGTGGCGGTCTTTGATAATCAAGTCATCCATATTGCGGGTGATGTATACGTCTTCCTGGCGTAAATCAGTAAATTCAAGGATATCTCGCCGTCCGGCATCACCATCGTCATTGCGGATGCTGTCCTGACCGAAATTACCGCTGAAACGGTAGATATCATTGCCCTGTCCGCCTTCAAGGCTATCGTTTCCTGGGCCGCCATCGATAGTGTCATCACCATCATCGCCACTGATGGCATCATTGCCATCACCGCCGCGCAAATCATCATTGCCGCTACCGCCATAGATATTGTCGTTACCTGCACCGCCGTCGGCAAAATCATTGCCAGCGTCGCCAACGATCCGGTCATTACCATCTCCGCCGTAGAGGTTGTCGTTGCCTTCTTTGCCAATCAGGGCGTCATTACCGCCTTTGCCGCGCAGGGTGCTGCCTTGCGAGTGAGCGACCAGATAATCATCACTATCCGTGCCAATTTGCGCGAGCCTTTTCAGCGCTGCTCCATCCAGCTCACGGCCATCGGCAAAGCGGATGCGGTCAATGCGCCAAATGCTGTCACCATCCTCAAGAAAATGGTTCTGTACGATGACCTGCTTTTTGCCGCCGTGGTCGCGGATGATTAAATCATCATGATAACGCCGGATGCTGACGTCCTCCTGCCGCAAATCACGAAATTCCAGCGTATCCTGCCGCCCTGCATCATTGTCAATGTTACGGATAAAGTCCTTACCGAAATCGCCACTGAAGCGATAAGTATCGTTGCCCCGTCCACCCTCCATGTGGTCATCACCCGATCCGCCGTCAAGCAAATCATTGCCGTCGTTGCCATCAATGCGGTCATTCCCTGCTCCGCCTTCCAGCTGATTATCGCGGGCATTACCCTGCACTTTGTCATTGCCTGCGTAGGTGTTGATATCGGTTTCATCATCAGCAAGGCGGATATTATCGTCGCCACGCCAGACTATGGACAGGAAATCAGTTCGGCGCGATTCCGGCAGAAGTGTGGCAGCGGCGTTTAAATCATGTACCGCATTGTGCAGGTGCCGCTTGTCATCAGGATCCAGCCCCTGAATTGAAGTCAGCAAATCGCCCAACACAGAATCATCCAGTTTGCCATCTGCATAATCTGCGGCAACTGTGGCGGCAAACTGACGATAATCTCCCTGCCAGTTCCCACCTTCCTCACCGCTAAACCCAATCAGCTGATAATAATCGCGGTAATGCGTTTGCAGGCTGAGGAGACCGTGCACATGACGATGTAAATCCTCATAAGCGGCATGCAGGCGTAGCGCATAATCGCCGACAGGTTCTGCTCTCGGCGCCTGCTGCCCCCAGAAACTTTCCAGCGTGGCGAGTTCGCCCGCATCCATTTCCCCACGCAGGCCGCCGATATCCCCGGTTTGCGCCCAGCGACGCAGGATAGCTTCGCTCAGCGCATAGCGCGTCCCGGCATCGGCTTCAACAGAAAAACGTTCAACCAGCGCGCGCAAATCCGCATCCTTCAACATCGCACGGTGCAGCGCATCCACATTGCCGAAACCCGGAGCAGTCGGCAGGTGATTGAGCTCGGCTGGTACCGCACCACCATCATGCCGCACCGCCACGGCGACGCTGTCCACCTTGTGCGTCTCAAACCACAGCGTGCGCAGCAGACCGCTATTGCCGGCAAACGTCTGATAACTACCCGTTTCGTGCAATTCCACGCCATTTGCATCCCGCTCGGGCTTATCCCCGGTATACGCAAGATCCAGCTGCGCAATATCGTAATAATCCAGCGATTTCAGTTCATTTGGCGTGCTCATGCCGTCGCCATTCACATCCCGCCATACCCGCAGATGGGCATACACATCATCATTACGGTCAATATGGCCGTCCCCGTTACCATCAAAATCGGCCAGTGCTTCAAAACCATGCGCGGCCATCTCGCCATTGGTCAGACGGGTTTCATTGCCGAACGTCTCCGCACCGCCGTCAATCTGCCCATTACCGTTACGATCCAGCACCAGCAGGCCATCCTCCGGCCCGACCCAGGCGGTCTTTTCGGCAAAACCATTATTGTCCAAATCAAAATAAGCACCGCGTGCCAGTGGCAGCGTGCTGATACGCCCGTCGCCATTCAAATCCAGAGCCAGCGGATCCAGACTCAGCGGCGGAATGGGTGGGAACCACGGCGGCAGGCGGCCACAGGAAGCGGTTGCTCCCACCGCAGCACCAATCGCGCCACCAACAGGACCGCCGAAGCGGTATCCGAGAATCCCGCCGATTACCGCTCCGCCGACACCGCAAGTACCGCCGCCATCGGAATCTGCGCCAGTACCATCGGCGTTTCCGCCAGTACCATCAGTATTTCCGCCAGTACCATCAGCGTTTCCGCCAGTACCATCAGCGTTTCCGCCAGTACCATCAGCGTTTCCGCCAGTACCATCGGCATTTCCGCCAGTACCATCGGCGTTTCCGCCAGTACCATCAGCGTTTCCACCAGTACCATCAGCGTTTCCACCAGTACCATCAGCGTTTCCGCCAGTACCATCAGCGTTTCCGCCAGTACCACCAGGCGGGACTGTGCCAGACGCATTATTCTCATCAACAACATTCCCGTGCTCGTCATAATGACTAACCGTTGTCGAATACGAATAGCCACCGTCATCAAAATCAAACTTGCCGTCAGCACCCCGCTCGTACTGCTTGTTAATCACCGTCTTCGTATGATTGGTGTCATCGGCAACGATAATGGTTTGCCTGCCAGTCGCATGGTCTGTTTCAACCGTCGTTGTGACAGTCTTGCCGTTATCGCCGAAAGTGGTTGAAGTTACCTGCTGTCTGGTATTGCCATTGTCATCCGTTACTTCGCCTTCCGTTTTTGTGGAAACCGGGTTGCCGTTGGCATCGGTTACCGTGGTTATCGTTGTCTTGTTTCCCTTGGCATCGGTTGTGGTTGTTTCGGTCGTGACGGAAGACGCTTTACCGTTTTTAAAATCATAGTTTCCATTAGCATCCCTTTCATATTTTGTAGTTACGACAGTTACAGTATGTATTTTGCCGTTAGAGATAGTCGTTATGCGCTCACCATTCGTATAATTAGTAGTTGTCGTTTCAGAAATCTCTTCGCCTGGTTTATCGCCATAGATAATTCTGGATGTAACCTCGTGCAGCGTATTTCTATTTTCATCAACCAAAATAGAGTTTACTGTGGTGTAAATAACTCTACCTTTATCATCAATATCATCAATACTTCTGTTGAGATAAAAAGTTTTCGTGCCTTGGGTAGTAGTTCTTGTTTCTCTAACTTCTCTCACTTTTGATATTACTTTCTTGTTTTCATCATAAATCGTGATATCGCTGGAGTAAGTAATATTATCGTTATTATATGATTTTTTGACCACAGACACTTTGCTGCGAGTAGAAATAATATTATTTCTCGAATCTCTCTCTTCAACGGAAGCTGTATAAGAGCCATCAAAATCATAGAGCCCATTTTTATCGTTAAAATCTTTATATTGGCGGGTTTCTATAATTGTATGGCCTTGCTCATTATGAGATGTAATGATAGATTTCCCCAAGAGGCGGTAATTATTAACCTGACCACTAATTGTATCAGGGCGTTCGTTATCATAAACATCCACCCACGAATTCTTGTCTTTATGCTTTAATCCATATTTAATGATAAAATTGGCAAGTTCCCTCCTGTCATCGCGCGACATATGGGGAAAATTCTCTATCCTGAAGTTGGGGAGATATTTTGCATTTGCCTCAACAAACTGCATGGTATAAGCCACATAATAAGGTTCACCATATCTGCTAGCGTCCTCGTGTTCAATATAATAAGTTGCAATATTTGAATCTTCTTCCTTTGCTTTGAACTGCTCTAATTGTGTTTTAAATTTTGTTTCATAAAAATTCTGGGTTGTCTTAAGCGCAGCTTTGAGCTCAGAATCATTGGATAAAGCCGCATTACCGAATTCTTTATAAGTATCATACTGCAACTTTAGCGCATCATATTCTGTCATGCCACTATCGTAAAGATATTCTCCTACAGTCCTATAGTCTTTCGCATCCTGGGTTAATCTGTGCGCCCCCGTCGCATGGCCAATTTCATGCGCAAGCTCGGAAATCTCCCTTGGCTTATCCCTACCAAATGTAATCGTGCCACCCAGATTTTCGCTATCAATAGTGCCATCGGCGCGGCGCGGGACTTTATATCCTGCTCCATTTCCTTCATCGACTTCAAAGATGCCACCTGCTGCCACAAATTTGTTAACCTCCCTTGACAAGCTGGGTGAGCTATTTATCAGCTCAACTTGTTTGGGGTGGAAACCCGCATCTAATAGTTTTTGAGAGGCTTGTTTGCTTAGCATAAAAATCTCCTATTTGACGGAAGAGCTATCAGGCTTGATTGAAGGGCCATTAGCAATGAACGAAATACGATAGGTTTCCTCACCCACCATTAAATACAGCCGAGCTGTACCTTTATACCAATGGTAATTGGTTCTGGTATCGAAAACATCAGCATACTTGTCATTCGTGATAGGATTGTCTCTACCACCCAAAATATCTTTTTTCTGCGCTTCATAAAAAGCCTTCTCCTCTTCTTCTGATTCAAAAGGATGGATTGGAATAGTACCAGGGTATTTTTTAAAATCATGAATCTCATCAGGTTTGGGGAGTATTTTGATTCTCTCCTTATTGGCGAAGATATTTCCGCCCTTTTTATAAAAAACTGGGGAGATAAAAGGATCTATAATAACAATCCTGTCATGCTCACCAGCTTCAACCAGGCGCAGAAAGAATTCCCCCTGATAATCGTCCAGGTATTTGATTTTACCCGGCATCCGCTTGTCTTCACGAGCCATTATATCCGTCACGTTAATCACCGGAATCTTCATCAAGGCTTCCAGGTTATTGGTACGCGGGTTATAAAGGCACGGATAATCCAGATGGTTATACAACTGCAGCATGACATCATAAATATCCTCAGGCGGATAAAAATCCGCACACTCATTTTGCACCACCTCAGGGAAGGTGATGTGCGTCCATTCTGCCCGTGGCTTCTTCTCGCTTGCAGCGGAGACATCATTATTGCCTGGTGCTTTTGTCGCCCCGGTCTTCTCCTCCGGATGGGTAGGGGTGTCCTTGTTTTCTGGCATTTCCGTTTGCGCTTCTCCATGCTGTGCCGCAGCGGCAGGAGATGGCTTGGTATTACCATCTTCCCCATAAGCATGATGGAAACATAGAAAACACATCCCTGATAACAACAATGCCGGAACGGATGGCAGTTTAATAGGTCGGGTCATAGGTTGCATAACAACAGCCTCAAAATTACTGGGAATCTTAATGTGGCAGTTAAGTTAGTTCATGAAGTAATTCAAGTCAAATAATTGCAATGGTTTATGCAAAAAAGAAGCCATGCAGAGATATAATAGATGTCCCATATAATTTCATAAATATTGTTTTGGCAGATTGTCTGAAATTATTTCCGCTTTCTCGCTTGGCACATCTTGCCCCTTTCGCCTGTATGCTAATTTGGGTCTGCTAATAAGTGAATTTCTAACCATATGGGGAGATTATGAAAGAAAGGCCAGGGCCTGTTGATCTTATGGCAAGGTGATAATAGTAGTGGCCAATAATATTGGCAGAAAAGGATGAATAGATGCAGGGGAGAGATATGGGAAGGCGTTTTACCCCACTTTGCTGTAACGCACAAAGAAAAAGGCGGATGATGTCCGCCTTTTTCTTACCATATGCAGAGGCGCGCGTTACGCCAGTAGCAGTTTGGCGAGCGTGAGGCTGAACACGAGGCTGAACGCCATACTGAGCAGGC
>CAURDG010000003.1:0-24988 GCA_963523555.1 uncultured Cardiobacterium sp. | reverse complement strand
CACTCCAAATCTCCTTGCAACTACTTTCTACTAAATCCCTAAACTTTCTTTATATATCATTGTTTTATAATGGATTATTGACTCTCCTTTTATCCTTAACCACGTGGTTTGCTGCCTGAAACACGAGCTTTTAGCTTTTGCCCAGCCTTAAAGCTCACAACACGGCGGGCCGTAATCGGGATTTCTTCGCCGGTTTTGGGGTTACGCCCAGGTCTTTGTTTTTTATCGCGCAATTCAAAATTGCCAAATCCGGATAACTTCACTATCTCTCCAGCTGAAAGGCAAACTCGGACTTCTTCAAACAGCTCATCCACTATTTGTCTCGCTTCAGGCCGAGGAACACCAATTTGTGCAATGATGGATTCAACGATGTCTGCTTTTGTCAGTGTCATTCTGGCCTACCTTAACTCTGCATTGAATGTGTTTTTGAGATATGCAACAAGCATCGCAATGCTACTTTCAACCTCTTCATCCTGCAAGGTTTTTTCTGAATCCTGTAAATACAAAGCTACTGCCAGGCTCAATTTATCGCCAAGATTCTCACCTTGATAAACATCAAAAAAGTAGGCATCGCTCAGTCTCTTACCCATCTGTTCTTGGATCGCTGTAAGGATGGTGGTAGCAGCAATTTCCTTGTCTACCACAAAAGCCAAGTCACGACGAACCATTGGGAACTTGCTGATAGCTTGATAATACGGCAAATGCATTAGCGGCAATATCGCGAAGTCGTTGATTTCAAAAACATATATATCTCCTCCACGCGCATCTAGCTTTTGCAATAGGTGTGGATGCAATGCGCCTACGCAACCTAGATACTGGCCTTTGTCATCATATACATCGGCACTTTTTCCAGGATGTAAATAAGGTTGCTGTGATGGCCGATAACTAACGCTATGTTTCAACGCCAGTAGATTTTCCACAACAGCCTTAGCATCAAAGAAGTCTATTTTTCTCGCCTCAATCGCCCATTGTTCCGGCATTGCCAAGCCGCTCATCACGCCGGACACACGCACGGACTGGGCGCAATCTGCAATTTTTTTCTCTATTTGCGGCAAAAACACACGGCCACATTCAAACAACCGTAAATCCTGCTGCTGACGATTCCGGTTGTAAATCACTGCGCCAACTAACCCCGGCAGCAAGCTGAGCCGCATTTCTGCTAGATTTGCACTAATGGGATTTTGCAAGGTAATAGCAGGGCATTCTGGAAAAAACGCCTGATGGCTGGCATTATCAATAAAGCTATATGTAACCGCCTCTTGGAAACCTTGTGCCACCAGCAGGTCACTGTAATAACGCAAACTGCGACTTCCACCAGCGTCTTGTTGATACTGCACGACTGGCAAACGATCCGGAACATTCGCATAACCATCAATACGCGCAATTTCTTCAATCAGGTCTTCACCTATTGCCAAGTCAAAGCGCCAAGTTGGAGGTGTTACCTGCCATGTGTTTTCAGTACGTTGCACTCCACCACCAAGCCCCATCAAGATAGAGTTGATGGTGATATCGTCGTAACTACGACCGACACGCTGGGCGATAGCTTCTCGTGATACCTCTACCGGCAGACGTTGCGGTAGATTTTCTTCACTAACAGCAGTACTAAAATCTTCCGCTTCGCCACCACAGATATCTAAAATCAATCGAGTTGCGAAATTTAAAGCAGTCTCCTGCAATGCGTAGTCCACGCCACGCTCGAAACGTTGGGCACTATCACTCGCTACACTAAAGCGACGAGCCTTACCAGCAATGCGCGTTGGATTAAACCACGCCGCTTCCAAAATAATGTTTTGTGTTGATGTTGAGCAAGCGCTTTCTGCACCGCCCATAACCCCTGCAATAGCTAGGGCTTTTTCTTTATCAGCGATGACCAATACGTCTTTATCCAAGACCGCTTCGCTATCGTTGAGCAAGCGCAGTTTCTCTCCCGCTTGTGCGTACCGCACGACGATGCCACCGCTGATTTTGTCTGCATCAAAAGCGTGCAAAGGTGTCCCAAGCGACAACATGACATAGTTGGTAACATCAACAACCGGATCATGCGTGCGGATACCTAAGCGACGTAGCCGCTCAACCAACCATTGTGGCGTTGCCCGACTAATATCAATGCCTCGAACGACTCTACCCAGGTAACGCGGACAATCTTGTGATGCTCGATTATCAATAGTTAATGAACTTTTACCACTGGTTTTGACTTCTATCGCTGGCAATGGCGATAAAGAAAAATTCTCACCTAGCTCATCGCGGCATAGTTGCGCAATTTCTCGCGCCAAACCTTGCATGGAGAAGCAGTCAGCGCGATTCGGCGTGAGATCAATATCAATGATGCTGTCATTCAGGTGTAGATACTCGCGAATATCCGTGCCGACTGGTGCATCTTCTGGAAGGATTAACAATCCTGCATGTTCATCGCTTAGTCCCAATTCACGCGCCGAACAGAGCATGCCGAACGATTCAATACCACGCAGTTTTGATTGCTTGATGTGAACGTCACCAGGTAATACTGCCCCAATCGTTGCCAGCGGAACTTTAACGCCGACGACCACATTGGGCGCACCACAAACGATTTGCAAAGCCTCACCACGACCCGCATTGACGGTAGCAACTCGCAATTTGTCTGCATCAGGATGGGCATTCAAAGTCAACACTTGTGCCACAACCACACCGGAAAATGGTGGTGCCGCGTGAGCAACATTATCGACTTCCAATCCCGCCATCGTCAGGCGCTCGGCAAGCAACTCTGGCGGCAAGTCAATGCCGTAGTCTTCTTTCAGCCATTCAGTACTTAATAGCATGGTTTATCCTCAAAATTCGTTGCGGAATTGTCGCAAGAAGCGTACATCGTTCTCGAAAAACTGACGCAAATCCTGTACGCCATAACGCAGCATCGCTAAGCGTTCAATGCCCATACCAAAGGCATAGCCTTGGTAGATATCGGGATCAACATCCGAATTGCGCAACACTTGCGGATGCACCATGCCGCAACCCAAGACTTCGAGCCATTTCACATTAGCCCCGTCGCCGGCGGTAAAGAAAGCAATATCAACCTCCGCCGATGGCTCGGTAAACGGGAAAAATGACGGACGGAAACGCACTTGCAAATCCTCGCGCGCAAAGAAATCGCGCAAAAAATGGATAATGACGCCTTTCAAGTCAGCAAAGGTACTGGATGTGTCCACTACCAACCCTTCTACCTGATGAAACATGGGGGTATGCGTTACATCCGAGTCGCTGCGATATACCCGCCCTGGTGCAATGATTCGCAAAGGTGCACCTTCCTGCTCCATAGTACGAATTTGTACACCAGACGTATGGGTGCGCAGTACGGTTTGCGGATCAAAATAGAAGGTATCCTGCATTGCCCGAGCCGGGTGATGTTCAGGGATATTGAGCGCAGTGAAATTATGAAAATCGTCTTCGATTTCAGGGCCATCTTTGACAACGAAGCCCAAGCGGGCGAACCAGTCTTCGATACGACGACGCGTCAACGTGACAGGATGCAAACCGCCTTTAAAGGCCTGCCGTCCAGCGAGGGTAACATCAACCTGCTCAGATGCCAGTTTCTCCGCCATTTCCCGCTCCTTGAACGCATCCATTTTTTCTTGCAAGGCTTGCTGAAAACGTGTTTTAGCATCATTGATGATTTTCCCCAGCTGAGGGCGTTCTTCTGCACTCGCCTTCGCCAGTGCCTGCATATGCGCAGTAAAGATACCTTTCTTTGAGAGATAGGCATTGCGCAAGGTTTCCAGAGCCGGTAAATCCAGTGTTTCTTTCAACGCATTAAGCCCATCCTGTAAGGCTTTTTCCAGCGTTTCTTTGACAGATGATTGTTCGCTCACGTTATGCTCCCGTGTATTCGACTATTGCCCAATACTTAGTAATGGCCGATAAAAAACGGCTGCATCAAGCAGCCGTTTTTTGATAGGAAATAAGATTTTATAGGGCTGCTTTCGCTTTTTCTGCCAAAACAGCAAAGACCTGTTTGTTATATACCGCCAATTCGGCAAGTACTTTACGGTCAATAGCAATTTCGGCTTTTTTCAGACCGTTAATAAATCGGCTATAAGAAAGTCCGTGCAGACGCGCGGCGGCGTTAATACGGATAATCCACAGCTGACGGAACTGACGTTTTCTCGCTTTACGGTCGCGATAGGCGTATTGCCCTGCTTTGATAACCGCTTGCTTGGCAACGCGGAAAACTTTGCGGCGGGCGTTGTAATAGCCTTTAGCTGCCGCCAGTACTTTTTTATGACGGGCGCGTGCGGTAACGCCTCTTTTTACTCGTGCCATGTGCTACTCCTTAACCAATCATTTGTTTTATGGCTTTTACATCACTGTCATGCACCATCGTTGTACCACGCAGACCGCGTTTACGTTTGGTGGATTTCTTGGTCAGGATGTGACGCGCATGGGAATGGGAACGTTTGTAGCCGTTCGCCGTTTTTTTGAAGCGCTTGGCTGCGCCTCGGTGGGTTTTTAATTTAGGCATTTTAAAACTCGCATTGTTTATTTCGGTTCCCACAGCACATGTGTGCTGCGATACGGCTGGCAGGTTATTTTTTCGGGGCGAAGACCATCACCATCTGGCGACCTTCCATCCCCGCTTTTTGCTCCACTATCCCAACTTCGGCCAAATCGGCTTCGATACGGGTGAGCAGTTCCTGCCCGAGACCCTGGTGTGCCATTTCGCGTCCGCGAAAGCGAACGGTTACTTTGGCTTTGTCACCATCTGCAAGGAAACGGTTCAGGTTGCGTAGTTTGACCTGGTAGTCTCCCTCGTCCGTCCCCGGACGAAACTTGATCTCTTTGATTTGGATGCGCTTTTGATTTTTCCGCGCTTCCTGTTGCTTTTTCTGCTGTTCGAATCGGAATTTACCGTAATCCATGATTCGGCATACCGGTGGCTCGGCATTTGCCGCCACCTCTACCAAATCCAGATCTTGTTCGTATGCAGCATTCAAAGCATCTTCGATAGATACGACGCCGAGTTGTTCACCGTCAGCGCCAATCAGGCGAATTTGTGCGTCCGTGATTTTTTCGTTAACACGGGTTTCTTGTGGCTTAGCTATGCTAAATCTCCTGTGCTTTTGTGCTGTTTTGTTCTTGCATCAGAGCAATTAAATCGGTGACAGGCATCGCGCCGAGGTCGTTGCCGTCGCGCTTGCGCACTGCCACCGTTGCCGATGATTTTTCCCGCTCACCCGCGACCAGCAAATAAGGGACGCGTTGCAGGGTATGTTCGCGAATTTTATAGCTAATTTTTTCATTTCGCAAATCTTTTTCCGCCCGCAGACCTGCTGCAACCAGTTGTTCAGCGACTTCATTTGCGTAATCCGCTTGGGCATCGGTAATCGGCATGACGACCGCTTGCACTGGCGATAACCATAGCGGCATTTGCCCTGCATATTGTTCAATCAGGATGCCGATAAAGCGTTCCAACGAACCAAGAATGGCGCGGTGAATCATCACCGGCGTCTGCCGTTCGTCGTTTTCGTCAATGTAGTGCGCACCGAGGCGTTCCGGCATGGAGAAATCAAGCTGCACGGTGCCACATTGCCAGCGGCGGCCGAGACTGTCTTTCAGGGTAAATTCGATTTTCGGGCCGTAGAACGCGCCTTCGCCGGGTTGCAGGCGGAACGGTTTCCCCTGCGCTTCCAAGGCTGCTTGCAGGTCGGCTTCGGCTTCGTCCCAAATTTCATCGGAACCTACCCGTTTTTCCGGACGGGTGGACAGCGCGAGTTCAACTTCGTGGAAACCGAAGTCTTTGTACACTTCGTACACCATCTGGCAGCAACGCTCTATTTCCTCGCGAATTTGTCCTCGCGTACAGAAAATATGGCCATCATCTTGCACGAAGCGACGCACCCGCATCAGGCCATGCAGCGTGCCGGACGGTTCATTGCGGTGGCAGATGCCAAATTCGGCGTAGCGCACCGGTAATTCGCGGTAGCTGCGCAGGCCCTGGTTAAAAATCTGGATGTGACCGGGGCAGTTCATCGGTTTGACGGCGTAATCGTGCTCGTCAATGCAGCAGGTGAACATATTGCCGCCGAACTTGTCCCAGTGACCGGATTTTTCCCACAGCGAGCGGTCGAGGATTTGCGGTCCCTGCACCTCTTCGTAACCGTATTTGCGCAGTTTGCCGCGCATATAGTTCTCGATTTCGCGGTAAATGACCCAGCCTTTGGCGTGCCAGAACACCATGCCCGGCGCTTCTTCCTGCAAGTGGAAGAAATCCAGCTGCTTGCCGATTTTGCGGTGATCGCGTTTTTCCGCTTCTGCCTGCTGTTGCAGATAGGCATCCAGCGTTTTCTGGTCGGCGAAGGCGACGCCATAAATGCGTTGCAGCGGTTCACCGCTTGCGTCGCCACGCCAGTATGAGCCGGACAATTTCGTCAATTTGAACGCTTTGACGTGCCCCATATGCGGCACATGCGGGCCGCGACACATATCGAGGTATTCCTGATGGTGATACAGGCCGACCTGCTTGACGCTGTCGTCGAAATCATCGATCAGGCGCACTTTGAAATCCTCGTGGCGATCGGAGAATGCCTGACGCGCCTCGGCAACCGGCGTCCACACCTTATCAACCGTATAACCCGTTGCCGCCAGTTCCTTCATCCGCTTTTCCAGCATTTCCAAATCTTCCGGGGTGAAGCGGTGGCTGCTGTCGATGTCGTAGTAGAAGCCGTTTTCAATCACCGGCCCAATGACCATCTTTGCTTCCGGCCACAGTTGCTTCAACGCGTGCCCGAGCAAGTGTGCGGCTGAGTGGCGGATGATGTGCACACCCGCTTCGTCCTTGCTGGTGATGATGGCGACATGCGCATCGGCGGTAATCGCGTCACTCAAATCGCGTTCCTCGCCATTAACCACTACGGCGATGGCGGCTTTGGCAAGACCACTGCCGATAGCAGCGGCAATCTGCGCGCCGTTGGTCGGATTCTCAAACTGACGGACACTGCCGTCGGGCAACGTAATATTCAACATAAACATTCCTGACAAAAAAGCGGCGACTACCACACGCCGCCGGAAAAAAGAAGGCGGGCATTGTACGCCAACGCCCGCCAGCGGTCACACCGTCTGCGTCACCTTCTGCAAAAACGGCGGTTCATCCGGATTCAGACCACGCGCCCCGGCGAGATGGGCGGCGGTGACATACCACGACAAAATCCCGGTCAACCCGTGCAACGCCTCATGCCCGGCATCCACCAGCGGCAAATGCAGCGTATCCGGCACCCGCTTGTCGCTCACCAGCAGCACACGCGCGCCGCGTTCGGCGAAGCGGGCAGCGAGTTGCAACGCATCCTCCTGATAACGGTCGGGCGGGGCAAAGAGCAGCACCGGAAAACCGTCATGCACAATCGCCATCGGCCCGTGCCGCACCTCGGCGGCGGAAAACGCCTCGCCCTGCAACTGACACGTTTCCTTACACTTCAACGCCGCCTCCTGCGCCACCGGCAGACCTGTGCCGCGCCCGACCACAAACAGCCGCTCCTGCGACCGCAGCACTTCAATCGCTGCAGCCCAATCCGCCTGCGCCGCCTGATGCAACCGTTCCGGCAAGGCGTCCAGCGCCTGCGACAACGCCGCATCACCATGCCAATGTGCCAGCATCCGCAACGCTAGCGTGACTGTTGCAATAAAACTCTTCGTCGCGGCGACACTCTTTTCCTCGCCCGCCTGCACCGGCAGCACATGCTGGCTGGCCTCCGCCAGCGGCGACGGTACCACATTCACCAGTGCGGCCGACTGCGCACCGCCCGCCACTAGCGCCTGCAACATCGCGATCACATCCGGCGGACTGCCCGACTGTGACGCCGCAAGCGCCAAATAGCCTTCCACCTGCCACGACGTCGCCAGCACGCTACTGAGCGACGGCGGCAACGACGCCACCGGCATCCCGCACGAATGCATCAATACATATGCCAAATACCCCAGGGCATGATCGGACGTACCGCGTCCGACCGTGACTATCCCGCGCGGTGGGCGGGCTTTCAGCGCCTCAGCAAGCGCCAGCGCGGACGAAAAATCCTGCGCGGCAACCCGTTCAGCGGATTCACGCGCTTCCTGCAACATAAAAGACATAAAACACCTCACAAAAACCAATACACGACTACCGCTAAGCGGGACAAAACCTGCCCCGTCGCGTACCACAATAAAACACGCAGGACACGTTCAAATGCCCGCACCGCTGTGCATCATAACGCAAGCCCCACCACAGAAGCCAACCACATCACCAACATTCACATGCCCAAAAATCCTGAAAACCACAGCAAAAACAAAAATGAAAAAACAAAATCCCGTCACCACGCCTAGAAACAAATCACAGCATAACCTTGCACAATCCACAAAATTCCACAAAAATATTGACACCATAAACATGCAGTCGTAACATCAAAACCCATACCCTACAATGGAGACGTCCCATGTCCTCATCATCCTCTTCTTCTTCCTCAATGAAATCTGATACTACCGTTGACCGCCGTGCACAAATCCAGACCCTGCTCAACGAACAGGGTGTTGTCAATTCACAAGAACTCGCCGAGCGCTTCGAAGTCTCGCTGATGACCATCTACCGCGATCTTGACTACCTGCAAGAACAGGGCGTCGCCAAGCGGCAGCACGGTGGCGCTGTTTCTGCCGACCGCTTCATCTCGCCGCTCAAGCGCAGCATGCGTGAATCGCAGAACGTTAACGCCAAACGCATCATTGGCCGCTGGGCGGCAGCGAACCTCATCAACACCATCGACGACTCCCTCGTCATCGACTCCGGTACTACCACCCTCGAATTTGTGCGTGCCCTGCCTGATGCCTCCATCAACGTCATGGTCAACAGCCTCGATGCCCTGTCCGTCCTCGCCGCGCACAAAAACACCAACGTGTACGCGCTTGGCGGCGAACTGCGCAAAGACGTGATGGCCTTTGAAGGTGCAATCACCACCGACAACCTACGCCAGTGTCACTTCTCCAAAGCCTTTATCAGTGCCGACGGTATCGACATCGAAGCGGGGCTGACCACCACCAACGAACAGCGCGCCCGCCTGACCCGCCTCATGGCCGAACACGCGCAAGAAGTGTACCTGCTCGCCGATTGCAGCAAATACGGCAAACGCTCCTTCCGCACCTTCTTCCACTTCGACCGCATCACCGCCATCATCTCCGAAAGCGGTGTGCCTGAGCTCTACAAACAGCACTTCCGTCAACACGACATCCGCCTCATCGAAGTAAACGACAATGACCAAGACAAAAAATAACAAAACTGGCGAAATCGTCGCCGCCCACAAACACAGCGGACATGGCGGCATCGTCTCCGTTTGCAGTGCGCATCCTGCTGTCGTCCGCGCCGCAGCCGAACTCGCGCGCGAATACGGCGCGCCGCTCCTGCTTGAATCCACCTCAAACCAGGTGGACCAGTTCGGCGGCTACACCGGCCTCACCCCCGCCGAATACATCGCGCAAACCCGCGCCATGTTGCCTGCCGACTGTGACGTTACCTTCGGCGGCGACCACCTCGGCCCGAACCGCTGGCAACATCTGCCCGCCGCCGAGGCCATGACGAACAGCGAAGAACTCATCCGCAGCTACGTCGCTGCCGGCTACGAAAAAATCCACCTCGATTGCAGCATGAGCTGCGCCGGCGACCCCGTACCGCTACCGGACGCCACCGTCGCCGAACGCGCCGCCCGCCTCTGCCGCATCGCCGAAGACACCCGCGCCGCCATGCCGGAAGCCGTGCCGCTCGTGTACATCATCGGCACCGAAGTCCCCGTACCGGGCGGAGCCAAAGAAGCCCTCGACGGCGTTACCCCGACCACGCCGGACGCCGCCCGCACCACCTACCGCATCCACCGCGAAACCTTCGCCGCACACGGCCTAGGTGATGACGTTTGGGCGCGCGTCGTCGGCCTCGTCGTCCAGCCCGGCGTCGAATTCGACCACCACGGCGTCGAAGACTACCGCCCCGAACGCGCCCAGGCGCTGTCCGACGTCGCCGACGAATTTCCGAACGCCATCTTTGAAGCACACTCGACCGACTACCAAACCCCGGAAGCCTTCAAAAACCTCGTGCGCGACCACTTTGCCATCCTCAAAGTCGGCCCGGCGCTGACCTTTGCCTACCGCGAAGCCCTCTTCGGCCTGTGCCAGATTGCCATCGAACTCGGCCTGGAAACCGACACCGACCTGATTGGCGAAGCCGACATCGTCATGCGCGAAGACCCCGCCGACTGGCAGAAGTACTACCACGGCGACCGCCGCGAACAACGCCTGCTGCGGGCATACAGCCTGTCCGACCGCATCCGCTACTACTGGAGCAAACCGCGCCTTGCCAAATCCGTACAAGAACTGCTGGATGTCCTCGGCACACGGGAAATCCCGCTCGGCGTTGCGCACCAATACCTGCCGCTGGGGGTAGAAGCCTGCCGCGCACGTGGTGAAAAAATCACCGCCGACAACCTGATCAACAACACCATCAAAGCGGCGCTCGCCCCCTACTACGCCGCTTGCGCCTGACACCATCCAGCCCTGCGCCCACCCCGCCACCCACACGGATAGCGGGTGCGGTGCAAAGGACGGCAGGACACCGGGCGCCAAACAACACCAGAACAGCACATGAAACCCATCACCCTTGGCATCGGCGTCATCGCCCTCGCTGCAGCCATTGCCTACTGGATAGTCAGCGGCAACACCATCAACAGCGGCGATCCCGAACTGGATGCCGAAATCAAAGAACTCGCCAAAATGCCGAACATCGGCAACATCAAAGACAGCTACGACGCCCGCGACGCCTACGCCAAAGGCGACTACCAAACCGCGCGCGAACTGTGGCAAAGCCTTGCCGCCAGCGGTGACAACGACAGCGCCTACATTGCCCAATACGGCCTCGGCCTGCTCTACGCCAACGGCTACGGCGTCACACAAAGCGACCAGACCGCGCGCGAATGGTGGCAAAAAGCCGTCCGTGACAACAAAGACGCCCGTCTGCTGCTACAAACCCTGCCGGGCGACAGCCAACACGACTACCCAACCATCCACAACCAGTACCGAAGCGCCGCCACCGCAGGCGATGCCGATGCCCAATACAAACTCGGCGTCCTCTACAACATCGGTATCGGCGTCAAACGGGACAGAGACGCGGCACAAAACTGGTTTGAACAAGCCGCCGCACAAAACCACGCTGCTGCCCAATACCAGGCAGGTAAATACTTCGCGCAATACAGAAAAACAGCAGACCCTGAGCGGGAACGCATGTGGTACGAAAAAGCCGCCGCACAGGGCAACGCCGATGCCCAATACGAACTCGGCCACCTCTACGCCGATGACAGTATGTTGAAAGAAACCCCGCAAGACTTTTGCCGGGCCATCACCCTGTGGGAACAGGCGGCGGCACAAAACCAGCCCCGAGCCCAAAACAGACTAGTCACAATTTACAGTTACGGTCACAAAGACTGCGGCATCGCCCAAGACGACAACAAAGCACGCGCCCTGCTCGAACAGATCATCGCCAACGGCGACAGCAGTGATCGCCACCTGGCAAAAATCCACCTGCACATACTGAACCAGTCCGACCCATAAAGCGCCAAGCGGGATAAAACCTGGGATTCCGGCAAATAAGAGAAAACCTGCCCTGCCAGACAAAAGCAAACCCGATGAAACCGCACCTCCTCGCCCTGAGCCTTGCCGCCCTCACCGCAGCGGCCATTGCTGAAGATCCAAGCGTGACGAACGACATCGCGCAACTCACCGCGCAAGCGGAAGCAGGCGATGCCGAGGCGCAATACCGCCTCGCCTGCCGCTACAGCAAAGGCGACGGCGTCACGCAGGACTACGGCAAAGCGATTGCGTGGCTGGAAAAATCAGCGGCACAAAACCATCCTGATGCCGAGTACAACCTCGGCGCCCTCTACGGCGACGGCACCGTCGTGCCGAAAGACACCGCCAAAGCACGACAATGGCTGGAAAAAGCCGCCGCGCAAGGCCACGAAGCAGCCCCCATCGCCCTGCACATCCTTTACGAACAGAGCGCCCAAACCCCGCCAAGCGGGATAAAACCTGGCTTTCCAACGCGCGGAACTACCGCACAAGAAGGCGCACCATGAAAAAAACACTGCTTGTCCTCGCCCTGCTGCTCGCCACCACCACCACCATCTGCCCGGCCTTCACCGAAAAAAATCATGGTGGTAGCGGGCATAAAACTGCCCATGACGCCGGTGCCGCCTATGCCAAAGGCGACTACCAAACCGCATACGAAATATGGCTCACCTTCGCCGACAAAGGCAGCTATGCCCAATACAGCCTCGGCAGGCTCTACGCCAACGGTCAGGGCGTCGCACAAAGCGACAGTACCGCCCGCGACTGGTGGCAAAAATCCAAGCGTGATATCGGACAATCCCGTGTACTACTGAGCATCCTGCCGGATCCATCCGACCCGCAATACACCTACGCCACCATCCACGAAAAATGGCAGCCTGCCGCCGCCGCAGGCGACGCTGACGCCCAATACAAACTCGCCATCCTCTACCTTACCGGCATCGGCGTCCCGCAAAACGACACCAAGGCTCTAATCTGGTTCGAAAAAGCCGCCAACCAGAACCATGCCGCCGCCCAATACCAGCTCGGCAAAATCCATGACCGCTCCAATCGCGTGCCGTGTGCTGCAGCCCAAGCAATCCAATGGTGGGAAAAAGCCTCCGCCTTGGGCAACGCCGATGCGCAAAACATCCTTGCCCTGAGATACGACATGGGCTTCCACTTGACCCCCCACTACCCGCGAGACGAATGCCGCGCCATTGCCCTGCGCGAACAGGCCGCTGCACAGGGACATCCCGAGGCGCAAACCTGGCTTGCCCAAACCTACATGCACGATCAGCCGCACTGCAACCTGGTGGCAAACAGAGATAAAGCCCGCGCCCTGCTTGAACAGGCCATTGCGAATGGCGGCGAACACACACGCGAACAGGCAGAACGCGTCCTGTACGCCCTGGAACACAATGGCCAATACCCCAATCCCCGTAATCCTAGCCAACGCAAAGGAACACCATGACCTTCGGACAAGACCCCAGCTACTTCGCCGCTCGCGGCGCTACCGCCACCGTCCGTGAAATCGCCCAGCAGGGCGACTGCTGGCGGCAAATCCCCGCCCTGCTCGCCGTCGCAGACCCGGCGCTCAAGGCCAAACTGCGCGAAGCCCTGCATGATGCGACTGCGACCATTGCCTATAGCGGCGCAGGCACCTCCGCCTACGTCGGCGACATCCTCGCCGCCGCCATCCAGCGGGTCAGCCGCGCGCACAATATCGCCACCGCCAGCACTGACCTCGTCGCCCAGCCAGCGGACAAACTCGCGCACAACGCGCACGGCTTCCTGTTCAGCTTCGCGCGCAGCGGCAACTCGCCGGAAAGCGTCGCCTCGCTGGAAAAAGCCGCCGCTGTCGCACCGCGTCTTGCTCCTGTCGCCGTCGTCTGCAACGCACACAGCAGCCTCGCCGATTACAGCGGGAAACATGGCCACATTTGCCTGATGCCGCCGGAAACGCACGACGAGAGCTTCGTCATGACATCCAGCTTCAGCACCATGACGCTCTACACCCTCGGCCTCTGTTACGAAGCGCTCGACCTGCCGCTACCTGACTACGCCGCGCTTGCCGCCGCGCAACAGCACACCAGCGACACCTACTACACCTCCCCCGCACTCAACACCCTCGCCGCCGCGAAACGCATCATCTACCTCGGCAGCGGCCCCCTCTACGGCGCCGCCCGCGAAAGCGCGCTGAAAATCCTTGAAATGACCGGCGGCAAAATCCCGACCATGAGCGAAACCTCGCTTGGCTTCCGCCACGGCCCCAAATCGCTGATAGACGGCAGCACCGCTGTCTGCCTCTACGCCGCAAACGACCCTTACACCCAGCAATACGACCGCGACCTCGCCTGGGAACTGCTGGCCGACGGTCACGCGGCGAGCATCCACCTCTATGGCCCGGCGAGCTATTTCCGGCGCTACCCGGAACTCGCGACGAGCGGCGCGCACATCACCGCCTTTGATGCTGCCCTGGACAACCAGCCCGATGCCGCCCTCGCCCCGCTCTACGTCCAGTACGCCCAACTCACCGGCCTGCGTTGCGCCTTGGATGCAGGCGTCGCCCCGGACAACCCCAGCCCGGACGGCAGCGTCAACCGCGTAGTGCGCGGGGTCACGCTGTATCCCTACCACCACTGACCATGAAAAATAACGCATTCACCCCCCACCCCAATCCCTCCTCTATAGGGAGTGGGACTTTAACGGCGCGAACCTGCTCCAGCGGACAACTGCGTCTCCTCTCTCCGCTGAGGGAAGGGGTAGGGATGGAGGTTGAAACAATGACCGCTTGCGGCACTCCCTTCCCCGCTCACCACAATAGCACCCCACTTAGCGGGCAACCGCTCCCTTCCCCCGCTGGGGGAAGGGACGGGGATGGGGGTTTGATACATATCACCGAAGCCTCTGTCGGCAGAATGCACAAAAAACGCTTTCCCCCCAACAACCCGCCCTTGCTGACAAAGGCAAGAAACCTGCGCCGCAACATGCCGGAAGCGGAACGATGCCTTTGGCGACGCCCGCGCGGCAAGCAACTGAATGGCTACAAATTCCGCAGACAACAGCCGATAGGCGGCTACATCGTGGATTTCATCTGCACCAACCCTCGCCTGATTATCGAAGCAGACGGTGGACAGCACGCTGCCCAAACGGGCTACGACGCCCACCGCACCCGCTACCTCGAAGCGCAGGGCTTTTGCGTACTGCGTTTTTGGAACCACGACATCCTGCAACAAACGGACGCCGTCCTTACCGCCATACTGCGCAAACTGGAAGAACTGAATCATGAAAAATGACGTGTTCAACCCCCACCCCACCCCCTCCCCCACAGGGGGAGGGGCTTTGACGGCGCGAACCTGCTCCAGCGGGCAACAGCGCCCCCTTCCCCCGCTGGGGGAAGGGACGGGGATGGGGGTTGAAACCATGACCGCTGACGACAAACCAATAATCCCCCATCCCCCAACATAAAGGAAAGACCTATGGCAGAACCCAACATCCTCCTCACCCGCATCGATAACCGCCTCATCCACGGCCAGGTCGGCATGACCTGGACCAACTGGCTCGGCGCCAACCTCGTCCTCGTCGCCGACGACGAAACCGCCGCCGATCCCGTGCAGCAGAACCTGATGGAAATGGCCATCGCCGGCAACGTCGGCGCCCGTTTCTTCACCCTGCAAAAAACCATCGATGTCATCCACAAAGCCGCATCGCACCAGAAAATCTTCCTCGTCGTGCGCACCCCGCAGAACGCGCTTGCCCTCGTCAAGGGCGGCGTGCCCATCAAAAACATCAACGTCGGCAACCTGCACTATGCCGAAGGGAAAAAACAAATCGCCAAAGTCATCAGCGTCACCGAAGACGACATCCAAACCTTCCGCGAACTTGAAGCGCTCGGCATCCCCTGCACTGCGCAAGGCACACCGGAAGACGCGAAAAAACCCATCCTCAGCCTCATCGACTAACAGGAAAACACCATGGAAACCCTATCTGACATCACCCTTATCCAGGCGCTCATGGTTGCCATCTTCGCGGGCATCGCGGGGATCGACCTCTTCAACGTCCTCACCCACATCCACCGCCCGATCATCGCCGGCCCCATCGTCGGCATCCTTATGGGCGACCCTCAGGCAGGGCTTATCGCCGGCGCTGCCTTTGAATTCATGTTTATGGGACTTGTGCCGCTTGCCGGCGCGCAACCACCGAACGTCGTCATGGGCGGCATCATCGGCACCGCCTTCGTCATCGCGACCAAGAAAAGCGCAAATGAAGCCTTTGGTATTGCCCTGCCCTTCGCCATCTTCGTGCAAGTCTGCATCACCTTCCTCTTCACCGCCTTCTCGCCGCTGATGAAGAAAGCTGATCACTACGCCGACACCCTCAACTACGGCGGCATTGCCAAGCTGAACTACCTCGGCATGGCCATCCTCTTCCTCTTCTACTCCATCGTTACCTTCCTGTTTATCTATCTTGGTGCCGAAAAAGCCGCGCGATATGTGCAGTTCGTGCCGAAATGGATTACCGACGGTCTCGGTATGGCCGGCGGCCTGATGCCCGCTATCGGCTTCGGCATCCTGCTGAACATCATGCTGCGCAAAGAATACGTCGCCTACTACATCCTCGGCTTCGTCCTCGCCGCCTACCTGCAACAGCCGCTGCTCGCCATCGCACTGATCGGCGTTGTCTTCGCGCTCATCGAATACTTCCTGCGTGACAACATCGCCGCACAAAAACCCGCCCAAACCCAAGAAGAAGAAGGAATCTAAGCCATGACTACCGAAACCCGCGACACCTATCAGGATCAAAGCGCCAACAAAGTCATCACTGCCCGCGATTTGCACGTCATGGCGTGGCGCTCGCTCTTCCTGCAAGCCTCCTTCAACTACGAACGGATGCAGGCCAACGGTTGGCTCTACACCATCCTGCCCGCGCTGCGCAAAATTCACAAAAACCCGGACGACCTGCGCGCCTCCATGCGGATGCACCTCGAATTCTTCAACACCCACCCGTTGCTCGTGACCTTCATCTCCGGCCTTGTCGTCTCGATGGAAGAAGCGAAAGAAAACATCTCGACCATCCGCGCCATCAAAGTCTCCACCATGGGGCCGGGCGGCGGTATCGGTGACGCTGTTATCTGGTTCACCCTGCTCTCTGTCTGTGGCGGCATCGGCGCATCCTTCTCAATTAATGGCTCATGGTTCGGCCCCATCTTCTTCCTTGTCGCCTTCAACCTCGTCCACTTCGCGCTGCGCTTTGGTCTGGCCAACTACGGCTACAAAATGGGCGTCTCCGCCATCGCCAACCTCAAAGAACAAACGCGCAAAATCAGCCATGCTGCCTCCATCGTCGGCCTGACCGTCATCGGCGCGATGACCGCGAGTTACGTCAAGCTCGAATCCGGCCTGCAAATCGTGCGTGACATTGAAGTGAAAGGGGTCAAAGAACCCTATGTGTACAGCCTGCAAACAGGGCTCATCGACAAAATCATGCCAAACCTGCTGCCGCTGCTGTGGACCATGTTCATCCTGTGGCGCATCAAAAAAGGCACCTCGACCCTGCGCCTCGTCCTCTGGACCATCATCTTCGGTCTCGTCTGCGTCGGCCTGCCGGTGCTGGTCAAAAAATACTTCGACATTGACATCATCGACGCAAAAATCCTCGCCGAACGCATGGGAATCGTCGTAAAAGAAGCGACGGAAGCGGCTGCGACCGTGCAATAGTGGCCGGGCGGTAGAAAAAAGCCCCACCCGTAAATGGGATGGGGCTTGCCAAAAGACCGCCAAGCGGGACAACCACGCGGTTTCCCGCTTAACCCTCTCCATAAAGGACACCCCATGCCCCTCGCCATCATCATCACCGGACACGGCCACTTCGCCGACGGCATGAAAAGCGCGCTCGAACTCATCAGCGGGCCGCAAAAAGACCTGCACGCCGTGAATTTTGCCGAGGGCGACACCCCCGAAGCCCTCAGTGAGAAACTGGCAAAAATAGTAAAACTATATGACAATAACGGCGTGGTAATCTTCAGCGACATCATAGGTGGCGCGCCCTTCCGGCAAGCCGTCTTGCTGACCCAAAACCGGGCCAACAGCGAAGTCGTTTACGGCACCACACTGCAAATGCTCATCGAAGCCGTCCTCGAAAGAGGCGACAGCGACGACGCACAACAACTGGTGGCACAACTGCTCCCCTCAGCGCGCGAAGGCATCGGCAGCTTCGGCAGCCACAGCAAACGCCCCCCGCCACCCAACCCGACAGAAGAAGGACTGTAACCATGCAAGAAAAAACTCTGACCCTCAACAACCCCTCAGGCCTGCACGCCCGTCCCGCCAAAGACTTCGTCCAGCAAGCCAAAGGCTTCGAAGCCAACGTCACCATCATTAAAGACGGTAACGAATACAACGGCAAATCCCTGATGAAACTGCTACAAGCCGGCCTCAGCAAAGGCGACCAGCTTACCCTGCGCACCGACGGTGCCGACGAAGCCGACGCCCTCGAAAAACTCGCCGACTACATCACCAACCTCGCCGAATAAACATCCCCCCTGATGCGCCGCAGCTCACCACTGCGGCGTATTGCCATTTTGCCCACCATAGAGGAGCCATCCCATGAAAGCCTACGAAGGACTCGCCGCTTCCCCCGGCATCGCCATCGGCCAAGCCTGGATCTTCCGTCCGCAGACCCCGAACATCGACACCCGCACCATCAGCGAAGACGAAGTCAAAAACGAATACCGCGCCTTCCGCAACGCCCAGGCCAAAGTGGATGCGCACCTCGAAGGCCTCTACAACCGCGTCCTCGAAAAACAGGGCGAACACGAAGCCGCCATCTTCGAAAGCCACCGCGAACTCCTCGCTGATGAAGAACTCGATAACGACATCCAGGCGCTGATCCGTGACGAACGCAAAACCGCCACCGCCGCCGTCAAAGAATACCTGGACCAAGTCGCCGCCACCATGCGCAACCTCGAAGACGAATACCTGCGCGAACGTGCCGCCGAATTCGAAGATCTGCAAAACAACCTCCTCCTCGCCCTGAACGGCCTGCCCTTTGCCTCGCTGGCAAGCGCCCCGCCAGACAGCATCATCTTCGCCGAAGACCTCACCCCGTCCGAAACCGCCCAGCTCGACATCGAAAAAGTACGCGGCTTCGTCCTCGAACACGGCGGACTGACCAGCCACGTCGCCATCCTCGCGCGTAACCTCGGCATGCCGGCCGTGATGGGCATGCGCAACATCATGAACGAAGTAACAAGCGGCATTACCGCCCTGCTTGACGGCGACACCGGCCACCTCGTCCTTGACCCGGACGAACAAACGCGCAACATCTACACCAACAAAAAAGCCCAGCAAGACGCGCAAAAAGCCGAATACGCCAAACTGCACGGCAAACCGGCAACCACCCTGGACCACAAAACCTTCGCGCTCTACAGCAACATCGGCTCGCCGAACGACCTGCACCTCATCGACGAAAACGGCAGCGAAGGCATCGGCCTCTTCCGCAGCGAATTCCTCTTCATGGAAAGCAAACAGGCACCCAGCGAAGACCAGCAATACGCCATCTACCGCAAAGTCGCCGAACACATGAAAGGCAAGACCGTCATCCTGCGTCTGCTGGACATCGGCGGCGACAAACCGCTGTCCTACCTCAACTTCCCGAAAGAAGAAAACCCCTTCCTCGGCTGGCGCGGCGTCCGCCTCTACAAAGACAACCCTGAAGTATTCCTGAGCCAAATCCGTGCTGCCATCCGTGCCGCCGCCTATGGCGACCTGTGGGTGATGATCCCGATGGTCATCAGCCTGGAAGAACTGCGCTGGGTCAAACAACAAATCGCCGAACAATCCGTCAAACTCGAAGCCGAAGGGCGCAACCACAACCCGCACCTCAAAGTCGGCATCATGATCGAAACCCCGGCCTCGGCGCTCATTGCCGAACAACTCGCCACCGAAGCGGCATTCTTCAGCATCGGCACCAACGACCTCACCCAGTACACCCTCGCCGTTGACCGTGGCAACACCAAAATCAGCGACCTCTACGACGGCCTGCATCCGGCCGTGCTGCGCCTGATGAAAATGACCTGCGACGCCGCACACAAAGCCGGCATCGACGTCGGCATCTGCGGCGAAATGGGCGGCCAGCTCGAAGCCACCCCACTTCTGGTCGGCATGGGATTCAACGAAATCTCCATCAGCGGCAAAATGCTGCCGGCGGTCAAATACGCTATCAGCAAACTCCAATACGACGAATGCCGCACCCTGCTCAATAACGCCATCGCCGCCGAAGACGCGGAAGCCGTGCGCAAACTGCTGCCGGGCGTCAAACACTGACTTACCCAGCGCAGACAAAAAGCGGGCTCCGGCCCGCTTTTTCATACAGCACGTTCCCATTTCGGGAACCCCGCAAATATCCTGTATGGCGTTTTATCCTGATAAGCGGGCAAAAAAAACCGCTTCCGAAGAAGCGGTAAAATTTTTCAGGTACATATGAATTAATTGCGCACATTATACACAGCATAATGCAGACATTGCGGAAAATTTTCCTGATTCCTGCCAAAACATGACACACTGCCCATTATCCACCCAATAGGAGACAACCATGACAACAACCTATGCCTTGCTTGCCGACATCGGCGGCACCAACGCCCGCTTTGCCCTAGGCGACGGCACTCGCTTGCACGCCATCAACACCCTGCCGACGGCTGATTACCCACGTCTGGAGGATGCCATTGCTGCCTATCTGCGCGCGCAGAATGTGAGCGTCAAGCAGGCATCCATTGCCATCGCCAACCCTATCACCGGCGACCGGGTACAGATGACCAACCATCACTGGACCTTTTCCATCAGTGCCCTGCAAGCCGAATTCCAACTGGAAAAACTGCGTGTCATTAACGACTTCACTGCTCAAGCGCTGGCTGTGCCCCATCTTGGCGCGGACGAAAAACGCCTCGTCCGTGCTGGTGAAGCCGCAGCCGGAACACCACTTGCCGTCATTGGCCCCGGTACTGGTCTCGGGGTCTCGGCCCTCATTCCCAATGAACATGGCGGCTGGGTAGCGCTGGCTGGTGAAGGTGGCCACGTCAGCTTCGCTCCCAGAAACGATATCGAAGTCGCCATCTGGAATTACGCACACGCGCGGCGTACCCACGTTTCTGCCGAACGTATCACCAATGGCGCAGGCCTGACCCTCATTGATAATGCCCTTGCCTCCTTGCGCGGTGAAAGCCCGCCTGAGCGCAGCCCGGCAGACATCACCGCAGCGGCGCTCGCGAATGAGACTAACGCGCGGCAAACGCTCGACACCTACTGCGCCGCGCTGGCCACCGTCACCGCCGATCTTGTCCTCACCCTCGGCGCGCGTGGCGGTGTGTACCTCTGCGGCGGTATCCTGCCGCGTATTGCCGATTACTTCATTAACGAAAGCCCGTTTAATGCGCGCTTCATCGACAAAGGCCGCTTTGAAGGCTACCTCGCCGCCGTACCCATCTGGCTGGTAACGGCAACAAATCCCGGTCTGATTGGGGCTGCTGCTGCCTTGCAGCAAAATTGAACCACAAGCAAGCAGCAACCCTGCTTGCTCATCCCAGATAGATATAAACCGCGTGGTTAAGCCGCTCACCTCCCCCGCCGCTTCACAATGTGAAGAAACCCCCATGCTATAATCCGCGCGCTGCCGCGCTCCGGCGGGCTTTCCCACCAAAATCTCAAAAAAACATCACGCGAGCCATACCCATATGAACATCGGCATCGACCAACTCAGCTTCTACACCCCGCACTATTACCTTGAGCTCGCCACCCTCGCCGCCCAGCATCATATTGACCCGGATAAATACCGCCTCGGCATCGGTCAGGAGCGGATGAGTATCCCCCCGCACGACGAAGACATCATCAGCATGGCCGCAAACGCCGCCGCCCCCATCCTGCGTGACTGCGGTACGGACGGCATCGACACCATCCTCTTCGCCACCGAAAGCAGCGTGGATCAAGCCAAATCCGCCGCCGTCAGTGTGCACCGCCTGCTTAACCTTCCCGCCAACAGCCGCACCGTCGAACTCAAACAGGCCTGCTACAGCGCCACCGCTGCCCTGCAATTCGCCTGCGCCCTTATCGCCCGCCAGCCCACGCGCAAAGTCCTCATCCTCGCCTCCGACATCGCCCGATACGACCTGAACGGCCCCGCTGAACCAACCCAGGGCGCTGCCGCCGTCGCCATGCTCATCAGCGCCGGGCCGCGCCTCGCCGCCATCGCCCCGGAAAGCGGCTTGTACAGCGAAGACATCATGGACTTCTGGCGGCCGAACTACCGCAAAACCCCGCTAGTGGACGGCAAATACTCAACGCTGGCCTATCTGAAAGCCCTCGAACACGCCTGGCAGGACTACCGCGCCAAGGGCGGCCTGCCCTACGACGCCCACGCCGCCTACTGCTACCACCTGCCCTTCAACAAAATGGGCATCAAGGCGCACGCCCATCTCGCCCGCATCAACGACACCCGCGCCGAAGACGCCACCCTCGCCCCCGGCCTGACCTACAGCCGCGACACCGGCAACAGCTACACCGCCTCGCTCTACACCAGCCTCGCCGCCCTGCTCGACAACCGCGACGACCTCGCCGGCAAAACCGTCGGCCTCTTTAGCTACGGCTCCGGCTGCACCGGCGAATACCTCGCCGCCACCATCAGCGCCGACTACCAGGCGCACCGCCGCCGCGACGCACATCGCGCCCTGCTCGCCGCGCGCCGCGAAATCGACTACCCCACCTACCTCGATTACTGGCACGCCCCGGATGGTGCAAGCGATGTGGAAATGCCGCACGATAACCCTGCCCCCTACCGCCTCGCCGCCATCAAAAACCACCGCCGCTATTACGACGGTCCGGCAAGTGTCTGAAACCCGCCAAGCGGGATAAAACCGGGTTTCCCATGTGAACGGCGACCAGATGACCATGAACGACTACGACGACACCCTCACCCGCGCCCGTGCCCCCGGCAAAATCATCCTCAGCGGCGAACACGCCGTCGTCTATGGCGCGCCCGCCATCGTCTGCGCCATCACGCGCTACACCACCATCGGCTTCGCCCCCATCCACCGCAGCCGCACCATCCGCACCGCTCTCGCCGGTATCTCCGCCGGCAAGCACTACCGCACCGCCGCCCTGCACCGCCTCAAAGACGAACTTGACCGCCGCTTCGAGCAATACGACCGGGGCGAGCGCGCCGTGCAAAACATCCTGCGCCGCCCGGATGACCTCGTCATCTACAGCCTCGCCACTCTGCTGCGCCACCTGCCGCTGCCCGGTTTCAGCGCGGGCAGCCGCCTGCCCGTGCCCGGCCGTCTCAGCAGCCACAGCGAATTGCCGCTTGGCGCGGGCATGGGCTCCTCCGCCGCCGCCATTGCCGCTACCCTCGTCCTCTACGAACACCTGCTTGGCCGCCCGATGAGCGACCAGCAGCGCTTCGAGCGTGTCCGCTTCTGCGAACGCCTGCAACACGGCAAAGGCAGCGCCATCGACGCCACCGCTACCGTCTATGGCGGCCTGCACATCCTGCGCGACGGCAGGCCGACACCGCTTGCCGCCAATCTCAGCGGCGGTTGGTACTGGATACTTTCCGGCATCCCCATCGTCAGCACCGGAGAATGCGTCGCCCATGTGCGCCAGCAGCATGGCAACGATACGGCGCTGTGGCAGCGCTTTGCCGACACGACCACTGCCTTGCAAGACGCGCTCACCGCCAATGCCGACCCGCGTCCCGCCCTGCGCGAAAACCACCGCCTGCTGCAACACATCGGCACCGTTCCTGCGCCTGCCGCCGCACTCATCGCTGCCATTGAAGCAGCAGGCGGTGCGGCAAAAATCAGCGGTGCGGGGGCGCATCGCGGCGCGGGCGGCGGCATCGTCCTCGCCTACCACCCCGATCCGCAGGTCATCCCTACCCTGCTCGCCGCTCAACCGGCCCTAGCCTGGGATGCATTGCGCATTGCCCCGCGCGGCGCACACATTCTGAGCGAAGCCACAGAAGCCCCCGCCTACGCCACCGCAGCGGGTCAGCCCGCCTGAAATTGCCACCAGCCCAGTATTTATCCCGCT
Source organism: uncultured Cardiobacterium sp. (assembly GCA_963523555.1). Lineage (GTDB taxonomy): Bacteria > Pseudomonadota > Gammaproteobacteria > Cardiobacteriales > Cardiobacteriaceae > Cardiobacterium. The sequence goes on along the minus strand of CAURDG010000003.1, from coordinate 1,334 downwards.
TGGCAGTTTTTGCGCTCTTGCAATCCGGTTTGTTGCTGCCCGGTTCTTCTAGTGGGATAGCGGTTTATTCGTGCTCCTCTTCCAGCGGCACGGGAGCGGGTTCGGGGTAGTAGTACCAGCCAAGGACGCAGGCGGCTGGCCATAGCAGTGCGAACAGTGGTGTGTAACAACAGGCGATAAGCCACAGGAGGACTTGGGGTACAACGGCAGCTGCCGCGCCGAAGCAGCGGAAGAAGGTGACGTTGTTACGTCCGTCGGCGGCGCGTCCGGCGAGCAGTGCCGCCGCCACAACCAGGGGGCAGCCAAGGGCGAAGAGGGTTTTTGCCCAGCGCCGTTGCGGGGAGGCGGATACGGTAGGCGGTACTTTGTCTGCCGCCGCTTGCGCACACAGATAGGCCTCACCGTAATCATCACCATGTTGCACTGCCTGCCAGGCGGCGTCCACCGCGCGATTGAACGAGGCATTATCGGCAGCATTGACACTGATAGCTGCCAGTGCGGCACTGAGTTCTGCCTGCAAATCGCGCACGCTTTCGCCCTGTGGCCGAAAGGCGGGGCCAATGATGATGCTAACGCGGCTCCTGAATCCGTCCGGCTTGCTGTAATGAGCCGCGAGCGGTTGCACATCAAAATCCACACCAGCGGTTTTCAGGCGGGCGGCGATGACCGCCATGCCGCTGTGATAAGGCAAGGGACGTGCCTGCCAGGCGCTCGTGCCTTCGGGATAGATGCAGAGGCTGCCGCCGTGTTTGAGCTGCGTGATAGCGGCAGATATCGGCGAAGGCACGGCGTCAGCGGCAATGCCATAGCGTTCGCGGTCTTTATCGCGCACCACGGGAATACCTGCAAAGAAGAGGCGTAAGAACCAGTGACGCAATAGCTGGATGGAAATCAGTGAGGGCGCGGCACCAAGAGCCGCCATGTAGATTTGCCCGTCGGTCGCGCCGTTCCTGTGGCTGAGGAGGAAGAGGGTCGGGCGACGGCTGACCGGGGCACCTCGCACATCTACGTGGCGGTAGTAGAGGTGATGGACAAGTCTGCCAAAGAAACGGCTGTGTCGCGGCAGGGTAAGCGGCATGGGATACTGGCGGTTAAGAAGGTTAAAAAATGATAGCACCACAGGGCAGGCATAAGCCGGCAGATAGTCACCCCACCCGCCTATGCTGCAAAGTGAGAAGGCTGGGGGAGGCGCAGCCATTCTGCCGGTTTCTGATGAGTCTGTTGGACTGATAGATGAAGAAAGGCGGGAGATGCCCCAGCGTTCTTGAAAGGGATATTCAGGCGTAATGGACAAATTTCATGCTAAAAATCGCTGTAGCCCTTACGCTGCAAGG
>CAURDG010000002.1:0-41829 GCA_963523555.1 uncultured Cardiobacterium sp. | reverse complement strand
ATGACGTTTTTTGTTTACGGGGAAGTGCTGGACTGGCTGGAACAACAGGCGGGGGCGAGCAATGAATAAAAAAACAGGCCGCCCCGAAGAGCAGCCAAAAAACGGACAGGAAACAGAAAGCGCGCATTATATCCTGCCTGCCAGGCTGGATAGCGTGACAGCGGAAACCCTTGCCCGCCTCTTTCGCCGGGAAACGTTGACCCAACAGGACGCCACCCGTGAACTAAGCACCACCCGGCTTGGCAGCATCATCCATGTGCTACGTCATAGCTATTGCTGGGGCGTTGTCATGGAAAACGAAACCAGCCCGACCAAAGACGGACGCATGGCTACCTATGGCCGCTACCACCTGCCGCAAAGCGAGATTGACCGCGTCCCTGCGGACAAGCGGGCGACATGGATTGAAGCCGTATTCAAGGCACGGGCGAAGAGGAGGCTGGCATGAAAGCGCTTGCCCTCGATTATCGCGGCATCCTGATTCATGCTGACCGTGCCGCATGGTTCAATGCCACCGAAATAGCCGCCATGTTTGAGAAGCGCCCCATTGACTGGCTGCGCCTGCCCGAAACAGAACGCTACATCACCGCCCTTTGCCAGAATTACGAAGTGAGAAAATCTCACTTCGTAAAAGCCAAGCGGGGCGGGAACACGGCACTACAAGGCACATGGTTACATCCGAAACTCGCTATCCGTTTTGCCCAATGGCTGGACATCCAGTTTGCCATTTGGTGTGACGAGCAAATAGAGCGCCTGCTGACAGAACAACCCGCATGGCGGCAACAGCGGCGGGAACTGGGCAGCATAACCCGCCTGAAAAACCGCCTGTTGCAAGAACAGCGGGCAGCGCTGGGGAAAGACACCCAGCCCTACCATTACAGCAACGAAGCCCTGATGGAAAACGAGGCACTGACTGGGCGGCGCGAACCCATCGACCGCGACAGCCTGCCCATGGAAAAGCTGGCCATGCTGGACACGATACAGGCGGAAAACGCCGTGATGATTGCGCAAGGTATCCCTTCCGCCACCCGCAAGGCGCGCCTGTTCGCCATTGCCGCACCGATACGGGAGGCAGCATGAAAGCACTGACCTGCACCCACGACGGCGTGACTGTCATCCTCAAAGGCGAGGAAAGCCGCATAGACAGCCGCATCGTCGCCCGTCTGCTGGGCATCAAGCATGACAACTTCATGCAAACACTGGAACGCTACCAAAACGAACTGCGCACCTACGGAGTTTTCCTGTTTCAAACAGGAAAACCCCCGCGAGGCACGAAAGGCGGCAGGCCGGAAAAATACGCCATGCTCAATGAAGACCAGTTTGTTTTTTCCATCACCCTTTCCCGCAACACCCCGCGCGTTGTGCAGGCGAAGAAGGCCGTGGTGCTGGCATTCGGGCAAGCCCGCCGCCTGCTGGCCGCACAAGGGCATTACCTGATGCGGGATGATATAAACCAAACGAAGAAAGCGACATAAATGGGAAAAATCGGGAACAAACGGGAAACGGCGGGAAGGAAATTTGAAACCGCGTCCCAAATATTGAAGCGCTAAAAACCGGCGACGTCGCTTGCTTGAAACACCACAACCCCACCCCTACGCAACCGGCATCAGGCAAACCGGCGACGTCGCCGAAAATGCCAAACCAGTCTAATCGCGGCTCTATTATAGAAGTCGCAAGATGGTCGCATCTAATCAGGTGCGACCATGCCATCCAATACACGCCTCCACACCGAACTCCTCATAACCGCGGGCGTCCGCGGGCTTGACCGTATCGATGCGGTCATCGAAGCCTTGCGCGCCGCCGGGCACAACACCGACCAGCTCACCGATGAATCCGCGCGGCTGCGCGCCGAGTGGGACAGCCTTGACCCGGAAGAACGCGCGCGCCGTCTGCGCAACCTCGCGGAAGCTACCAACCAGGCACGCGAAGATGCCGACCGCCTTGCTGACAGCGCCGAGCGCAATGTCGGCGCATTTGACCGCCTGAAAGGCGCGGTCATCGCCTTCGGCGCGGCGCTCGGCGTCGCCTTTGTCGCGGGGAAAATCAAGGATTTTTTTGGCGAGGCCGTCAGCGGCGCGGCAGATTTTGAGGCGCAGCTCTCGACCGTAAAGGCCGTCTCTGGTGCGTCTGCCGAGGAAATGGAAACGCTGCGTGCTGCTGCCGAGAAAATGGGCGCAGAGACCAAATATAACGCCACGGAAGCGGCGCAAGCGCTGGAAAATCTCGCCCGCGCCGGGCTGAAAAGCAGCGAGGCCATCGAAGCGCTGCCGTCGGTGCTGGCGCTGGCGCAAGGCAACGGCCTCGAACTCGCTGACGCCGCCAGTTACATCACGCAAACCGCATCCGGCATGGGGCTGGCGATGAGCGATGCGGCGCGGGTTGCCGACGTCCTTGCCAAGGCGGCGTCCTCCGCCAATACCGATATTCAGGGCATGGGCTTGGCGATGAGCTACGCCGCGCCGAACGCACACGCCCTCGGTCTTACCCTCGAAGAAACCGCCGCCTACATTGGCAAACTGGCCGATGCAGGCTTTGACGGCAGTCGCGCCGGTACGGCGATGGCGACGATGATGAGCCAATTCCAGAATCCGGCCAGCACCTTCCGCCGCGAACTTGCCTCCATCGGCATCCGCACCAACGATTTTAGCCAGGCAATTCGCGAGCTGGCAGCGACCGGGCCGAAGGGACAGGCAGCCATTAGCGCGCTCGGAGAGGCCGCAGGCCCAGCCTTCCGCTCACTAGCCGGACAAGGGATTGAGGCGGTCGATGAACTAAACAACAAGCTCAAAGACGCCACCGGTTTTGCGGTCAATCAGGCCAAGGAAATGGGCGACAACGTCGGCGGCGCGTTTGCCGAGCTGGAAAGCGCATGGGATGCGGTCAAACTCAAACTGGCCACGCCCATCCTCGAACCGCTGAAAAAGAAAATGCTGGAGCTGGCGGATGTTATCTCCGAACTGGTCGCGAGCGGCAAAATTGAAGCGCTTGGCCAGAAAATCGCTGACACCTTTGAGCATGGTGCCGACGTGGTCATCCGCTTTGTCAAGGAGCTGGACTTTGGCGCGGCGGTGGACAAGGTCAGCAGCGGCTTTGCAGTGCTACAAACAACCGGCGTGGCGCTCAATGGCGCATTCCAGGCGCTCTCCATTGGGCTGAACGGGCTGAAGGCGGGATTTGCCACCCTCGGTATCGTCCTCACTACCATCATGCAGGTTGCCGCCAACGTTGCGCTCGGCATCTTGGGCGCGGGCGAAGCCGTCACAGATTTTTTTGGCATCACCGACCGCGCCTCGAACAGCATGCTGGAACGCCTCTCCAGCCTGAACGAAGTCGCCAACAACGCGCGCGACGCGCTGCTCGATGTCATCAACAACGCAGGCGAATCCATCCGTGCCAGCGGCGAATCCATCGCAGGGACGGCACAAGATGCCGCCGAAAAAGCCAGCGCCTCCCTTGCGCAAATCCCACAAGCCACCGCCGAGGCGGTAGAAGCTGCCGAACAGCCAATATTGGGCTTTGCCCAAGTTGCCATTGACGCGGCGCGCGCAGTTACGGATGCCGCAATCGCCGAGGCGGACAAACAAACCAAGGCCGCTACCGAGGCCGCGCAAAAGACCAAAGAAGCACAAGAACAGGCGGCGGAAGCGGCGAAGAATGCGTTTGCGGACATCGGCGTTGACCTCGATGAAGTCTTTACCGGCGTCTCCGCGAAATCCAAAAAAGCGATGAGCGACTACACCTACGCGGTGCAGCAGGCAATGGATGCCGGCTTGAACGCGACTGCGGCGGCGCGTGCTGGCTTTGAGGCGTTGGCAGCGAAAATCTCGTCGCCAGAAGAATGGGCAGCGCTGAAACAGCAACTGACGGACAGCGGCGTGGCGATGGACAAGCTGACGCAAGGCCAGCTCAAGCGCATGGCTGACGGCATCAAAGGCCTGCCGGATGCGGCGGCAACCGCAATGGATGCGCTCAAAGAACGCCTCAAAAGCGCCGACCTCGGCGGTCTCGAACGCATCGGCACCGAAGCCAAGGCGGCCTTTGCGGCAGGCGAACTCTCCGCCAAACAGTACGCCGACATCCTCGAACAAATCAAAAACAAAACCGAGGAGCTACGCGCCAAAACTGCCAAAATCGGTGAAACCGCCGCGCAGGCGCACGGGCAGGCGGCGCAAGCGGCGCAAGAACACGCTGCCGCGCAGAAAAAAGAGGCCGAGGCCAGCGAACAGGCCGCCGAAGCCACCGAGAAAAAGAAAAAAGCGCTGATAACCATCTACGACGCCAGCAAGCTCAATGCCGAGGCGGTCGGGCTCGTCGATGACGCCATCAACCGCATGGTGACGAGCATGGGGCATATGGACGCCGACGACTACCTGCGCAAGGTGGCGGCGATGTCGCGTGTTGGCCAGCAGTATGTCGCCGACGTGCAGCGCGCGGAAGCCGCCACCGAGCGCCTCAACCAGCGCACCAGCGACGGCACCGTCTCCATGCACGACATCGCGGAGGCAACGCACGCCGCTACCTCCGACATCGCCGCGCTGGACAGCACCACCTTGCGCAACCTCAACGCCAGCATCGACGCGGCGCGCAAAAAACTCGAAGACCTGCAACAGCAGGCCAAAGACACCGCCGCCGATCTTGATGCCGAACTGGCGCAGCTCAAGGGCGACAACAGCAAAACCGCTGCCCTGGAACAGGAGCGCAAACTGCGCGAACTCAACGCGAAGCTGCAAGAGGCGCAGGCACGGCGCAACGCCGAAGAAATCGCGCAGTACCAGCGCGCCATTGAGCTGCAAAAACAAATCTACGCGGAGAAACAGCGGCAGGAGGCGGTGAAAAAAGCCGAAGACGCCGCCCGCGCGCAGGAATCCCGCAATCGCAGCAGCACACGCAGCAGCAACACCACGCGCAGCGGTCGCGACATCAGCCCCGAACAGGTGGTTGATGCCTGGGATGAACGCATTGCCGCCGCCGAGAAACGCGGCGCACAGAACACCATTAACGCCATCTATAACGCCGCCAAACGTGGGACGCGGTGAGCCGTCGCCGCATATTTAGCTCATTGGCTAAGGAGCCCTAATGATTACCCTGACCCGCAAAGACAACAACATCCGCCTCGAACTGCCCGACCAGCTGCGCTGGACGGACGAGCATGACTGGTCGCCACTGGCGCAGGCGCAACCGCAATACAGCCTCGGCGGCGCGGTCATCGTGCAGCAGGGGAGCAAACTCGCCGGGCGTCCGGTGACACTCGGCGGTGAGGATGACCACAACTGGCTCAGGCGCGAGACGCTTGCCACCCTGCACGACTGGGCGGCGGTGCCGGAGCTGGAACTGACGCTCGACTACCACGGGCGGGCGCTCAACGTCATCTTCCGCGCCCACGACCAGGCGTTGTCCGTGTCGCCGGTGTGGTGGACGAATGATGAAGACAGCGATTGGTACCACGCCGAAATCCGCCTGATGACGCTTTAACCGCCGCTTAAATCTTATTTGTAACGGAGTTACACATGACCCAACGCCACACCGAACTGACCAAGCAAAATCTCCAGTTTTATCCGACCGAAGACCTGACCGACAGCGACAGCGGCGGCGGGCTGATGGTGCGCGACCCGCTCACCGGTGCCGACAACGAGCTGTTTACCCCGATTTCTGACCAGGCGCGCACCCTCGGCCAATTCAACGCGCGCAGCGTCCACGCGGCGGTGCGTGTGCCCTCACGTGCCAAACTGGGCGGGGCGCACGTCATCATCAGCAAGCCCGCCAAGGCCAGCAACGTCTCGCACCTGCTCTATCGCGGCGTCAAGTATGGCGAGCGCAGGCGCGACATCATCAAGCGCATCGCTGCCTATGCGGTGGCCACCATCGAAAGCCGGATGACGCTGCTGTCAACACAATCCCTCGGCAGCCGCATCGTCCAGGCGTACCAGCGCACCGACGAGCCGCTGCCACAAGTGGGCGACGTCTATTGTCTGCGCCAGGACAAACGCGGCTACCCGGAGGTGGAGCAATACATCCAGGTCATCCGCGTTTCTTCTCTTAACCGCACCTTTACGGATGTGGCCAGCGGCAAGGATTTCATCAGGACAGTCGTCAAGCTGGAGCTGTCCACCGCGCTGACCGCCGATTTCATCGGCGTCGATTACCCGTCCATCGGTTATGCCGACGCGCCGTGCAAGCTGCGCGAGACGCACATCGCCGACGGCGCGCAGTATTACGGGGTCAAGCCGCTGGCGGCGGCCATCAAGGCCGGGGTGCAGGCTCTGCGCGTGCCGTCGCTGATGGAAAAGCTCGTCCCGACCTCGCAGGTGGAGACCTCGCTCACCGACCTCACCGCCGCCGGGCAACAGCAGCTCATCTTTGACGCCGCCAGCGGCGAGAGCGTGCTGACGCGCAATATGGCGCTCAACGACGCGGCGGTGCTGTATGCGGGCAACGCCATCACCCCCGGCAGCGTCCGCCTCGTCATCGGCGCCATGACCATCAACGACCGCGGCGGCACCCTCTACAGCGGCGACCGGGCGGTCGGTACGGTGGATTACGCCAGAGGCGAGCTGCGCTTTACCGAGACGGTCGCTTATGGCTGGTGGACGCTGTACTTCCGCCCGGCGGCAGAATTTTTGCAGGTGGCGGATACCGCCAGCATTGGTATCGCCATCAACAACCGCAGCTACAACTACAGCATGACCATTTTGCCGGTGCCTGCCCCCGGCTCGCTGATGGTGAGCTACCGCGCGCAGGGTCGCTGGTACGACCTGCGCGATGACGGCTCCGGCGCCCTGCGCGGCGGCTCGGCGGGACACGGCAGCGGCACCCTCAACTACCGCACCGGCACCGTGGCCGTCACCTGCGGCGAGATGCCGGACGTCGGCTCCGAGGTGCTGTTTGCCTGGGGCAGCGCCGCCACCGTCCACAACCGCGCCGACAGTGTACCGGCGGCGACGATGCTGATTGCGACCGAGGCCGGGCTGGCGCCCAACACGGTCAAACTCTCGTGGACGGACAACGGCGCCGCCAAAACGGCGCAGGACGACGGCGCGGGCAACATTACCGGCGCGTGGACGGGGACGGTCGATTACCGCAGTGGCGACATCACCCTCACTAGCTTCGCGGGCGGTGAGCAGCGGCTGGATGTGAAGGTGGATTACAGCGTCGGCGAGCCACAAAAGGCCGAATGGAAGGCGCCTGCACGCGACGGCAGCGGCAACGTCAACCTCACCCTCGGCCAGACGCAAATCAAGCCGCGCAGCGTGGAGCTCACCTACAACGTGCTGATTGAGGACTACGACACCAAAGTGCAGGCGGGCGAGGCCTACACCCGCCAGGTGGACCCCTATGTGACCGTGCGCGACGACGGCGCGGGCGCGCTCCGCGATGCCGGTGGCGTCAGCCGTGGCACGATTAACTACACGACCGGCGTCATCAAACTTAAGCCGGACGCGGTCGTCAAAATCCCCAAAGCCATCTACCGCAAACAGCCGATGGGCGAGGAGATAGTCTCCACCCAAGGCACCACGCAGACGGTCAAACCGCTCTACCGCACAGTATTTGCGGGATATGAGTACGTCGATGCGCTCGCCGCCGCGCCGATTGATGACAGCTTTGTCGTGACCGCCAAATTCCGCGCGCAGCAGAGCGAGGACGCGCGCAGCAAACAGGCAACCAGCGGCGTGCTGCGCATCGACCTGTTACCGACCCTGGCCGAGCGCATCATCCCCGGCAGCGTGCGCTTTGCCATCGGACAAGAGACCTACCTTGACCGTCGTGGCGAAATCTACTGGCGGCTCGATGCGGCGACCGGCGCCGCCAGTCGCATCGGCAGCATCAACTACGAGACCGGCATCGTCACCATTGAGCAGGCACCGGCGGGCGCGCCGGTCTTGCAGGCACTCGCTGGCACCGTCTCCGCCAACCCGGTCGATGCGGCGGTGTGGCGCATCCCGTCTGCGCCCATCCGCCCCGGCTCGCTGCAAATCACCGCCACCCCGCTCACCGGCGGCCAGCTCAACGTCCGCGCCGACAACGACGGCAAGCTCTCCGGCGGCAACGTCGAGGGCAAAATAGACTACGAGACCGGGGTGGTGCGCGTCCGCTTTGGCAAGTGGGTCGTGGCAGCGGGCAACGAGGGCAAATACTGGTACAACGCCGATGCGGTGCGTGACGACGGCAAGATTTGGAGACCGGAACAGGTCTATGCCGACACCATCCGCTACAACGCGGTGAGTTACGCCTACCTGCCGCTGGACACCACCGCCATCGGCATCGACGCGGTGCGCCTGCCCGCCGATGGCCGCGTGCCGATATTCAGGCGCGGCGACATGATCGTCATCGGCCACCGCCTGGAAGACAACCTCGGCAGCGCGCACAGCGCGGGCAAGACGGTGCAACTGTCGCGAGGCGACCTCGACAGCATCTGTTTGCGCGACGCCAAAAATCAGGCCATCGAGGCCAAATGGTGGGATTACGACCTGCAGGCGGGGACGATTACCTGGGCAACACCGCTCGACCTCTCCGCCTACACCATGCCAATTACTGCCCACCACGCGCGGGAGGAGGAGAATCGCATCATGGTGGCCGACATCGACGGCACACTCAGCCTGCAATTCCCGACGGCGCGCGACTACCCGGCGGAGGACACCTACGTCTCCTCGGCGCTGATTGGCGGCGACTTGGAGGTACGCCACTCGCCCGCCTGGTCGCAAAAACTCTTTGACAACGTCTGGTCGGACGACCCGCGCGGCGACGCCATTACCGCCAAACTCAACCTCAAGGACTACCCGCTCATCCTCACCGACGACGGCGCCACCACCGACCGCTGGGCGATTGTCTGGCGCGACGGCACGCAGTTTGACCTCTACAGCGAGGCGCTCGGCTTTGTCGGCCGCTATGACGCGCTGCAAGACCTCGCGCCGATTAACGCCGCCACCGGCAAGCCGTACTTTGTCCTGAAAAAGGGCGCGTTTGGCATCAACAACGGCGCCTCGCCGTGGGCGGTCGGCAACGCGGTGCGCCTCAATACCTACGGCACCCACCTCGGTGTCTGGGTGCTGCGCGCCGTGCAACCGTCTGCGACCAAACAGACCGAGACCGACGGCTTTGTCATGTGCCTGCGCGGCAACACGGTGGAGGTGTAACCGACACCTTCCCCCCTCTCCCTTTGGGAGAGGGGACGGGGGTGAGGGCTGCCCGCATACCTCGCTGCTGAATAAACCACCCGAACAACAACAGGAAATCCCATGTACGCCAACAACCTCGAAATGCCCGTCACGCTGTATCGCTCAACCGACGATGACGCCCCGGCGCTGACCAAAAGCAACCTCTCCCTCATCCTCAAAGCCTGCCTGGTCACCGGCTACGGCAGCAAGCCCGGCGCGGGCTGGACGATGCCGCACGAGGACGCCGCCGCAGGCAAGCGCGTCTTTGCCCCGGCCAAGAGCGGCGAGCTGGACAGCTACCTGCGCGTTGCCGACCAGAGCGGGGTGAGCCGCGTCGCGGCCTACCGGCAGATGAGCGACATAGACAACGGCGAGGCCATATTGGAGCTTGCCACCCCCTACAAACATGGGCAGGGCAACCAATGGAGCGGTCGCTGGGCGGTCGTCGCCTCGGCGCGCAGCGTCATCGTCTGGGTGGAGGGCGGCTACGACAGCCCCGGCCGCAATGGCATGATGCTCTACTACGGCGACACGACGAGCACCGACAACGGCAGCCGCGCCCTCATCCTCGCCCACAGCGGTGGCACATACAACGACGGCTCGCACAGCAGCATGTTTTTTGACGCCAACTCCTCGGCGAGCGCCAAGGCGAAAAGCTACCGCGACGACGGCGGCACGCAGGCGCAGGACTTTTTCAGCCTGTTTACCCCGCCGCGCGAGACGGCGGGACAGTACCTCGCGCCGGTATTGCTACAGCGCGGCGACCGCCTCTACGCCGTGCCCGGGGTGCATACCAACACCCGCGCCGCCGATAACCTGACCGTGATTGACGACGAGGGCGCAGCGTACATCATCCTGCACAGCTACGGCTGGTCTGACATCGACAAATCCTTTGCCCGCCTCGCGGTGCGCACCGACCACTGGAGGTATTGATGCGACTGGAGCCACATTACGTTCCCGATCACCGCGGCTACATGGCAGGGACGGAAGACGGCATCGTCACCGTCGGCGGTAGCGCAGGCATCGGCAACATCTACGTCTTTAACGCCGAGACCCTGTTGCTGCAACAGCAGACGCGCTCCCTGCCTAACGGCCACTACCTCGTCCCCTACCTTGACCCTCAGCGGCGTTACCTCATCATGGGACGCCATCCACAGAGGCAGTACGAGCCCATCTGCTACGACGACCTCAAACCCGCCACCGCGCTGACCCTGGCGGAGCAGACGCAACTGTGGGCGACATGGCAGAGCTAAATCCCGCCAAACTCCCCCTCACCCTCGGCGAGCATAGCGGCGGCCGTGATACCGCTTGCCTGCCGCTCGCACTCGACCGGCAGGGGGGCAGCACCCCGCCACCGCCCAAACCGCCGCCGCAGGCCAAAGTGGTGCGCATCAGCAGTTGCAGCGGGGCGCGGGTGGCGCCGACGGTCGATATTACCGCCTGTCTGCCCGTGCTGGGACAACCGGCGCCCACGTCCAACTGCTTGCCCGCCAATATCCGCCCGGTGGTGGACATTGGCCTGTGCCAACGCCACGCCATCACCCCGGTGCCAGGCCTCGGCAACTGCCAGACGGTGCGCAGCAGCCCGACCTACCGCATCGCCGCCTGCGCGCGTGTTGGCATCGGTGCCTATCCGGCGCTTGCCAACTGCACCCATCCGCGCATCACCCCGGCGCCTGCCGTCAAAACCTGCACCCCAGCGCCGACCCAGGCGGCCATCGCCGTCAAGAGTTGCGCCGCACCGCGCGTCCTCCCGGCGCCGCGCCTCATCAGCTGCACCACCCAACACAGTTGGGGGCCAGCGCTGCGCGCCTGCCAACCGGTGCGCTACCAGCGCGCGGTGCGCCCGCCCTGCGAGTATTACCCCATCCCGCTGCCGCCACCGCCGCCCGACCTCTCGCCCTGCCGCCTCCGCCCGCCGCCCGACCGCCTGCCACTACCACTTACCCGCCGCCGCATCCTGCGCGACAGCGCCCGCCTTGCCCTGCCGCTTAGATGCTGGCACGACGGCGACACCACCGACCTCCCCATCCTGCCGGGATACATCATGCACAACAAGATTACTGCCGACCTTAACGGCGAGCCTCTCGACCTGCTTGCCCTCCACCTCACCACCGACACCGACAGCTACTGCTGGCAGGGCGACATCACCTTGTCGCCCGCATCCTTTGCCAAGCTCAATATCGACGGCCGCGCCGCAGGCGACGAGGCCGTCATCACCGTGCGCATCAACGGCCACCGCTGGGACATCCTCGCCGAGGACTACCGCGACACCCGCAAATTTATCGGCCACAGCTACAGCGTGACCGGGCGCAGCATCACCGCCAAGCTGGGCGCGGACTACGCCAAAGGACGGCATAGCAAGTACGACGCCGCCCGCTACGCGCGACAAATCGCCGACGAGCAGCTCAACCTGCTGCCCTACCGCATCGCCGCTTGGGAGGCGGTGGACTGGCTCATCCCCGGCGACACCTACACCATATCGGGACAAACGCCCATCGAGGTCATTGCCGATCTCGCCAAAGCGGCAGGGGCATATGTAGAGAGCCACCCCTACGAGGCACAACTCTTTGTCCGCCCGGTGTGGCGGCAGGCGGCATGGGCAAAACCAACCCCGGCGCTGACTATCCCTGCCAACCTCATCCTCTCCGTGTCTGGCCAGCGCCGCATCAGCGAGCGCTGCAACGCGGTACGCCTGACACCCGCCGCCGAGCTGGTAGGCGGCGCCAAAGCCAAGGGCGGTCTTGTTTACCGCGAAGGCAGCGACCAACAACCGGAAGCATCGGCCCTGACCCACGCCGCCTACACCGATACCGACGTCATGCGCGCCGCGGGCATCCATGCCTTGAGCGAGACCGGCATCCACAAAATCGAGACCGTAACCCTCCCCTGGGCGGAAAAATACCAGCTACCGCTGGCGACATTGGGCGCGGTATGGGCATTTGCCGAGGCCGGACAGACCTGGCATGGCGTCATCAAGGGCGTATCGGTGGCGGTCGAGCTGGACGGCGGCGCGCCGGTGGTTACGCAGACCGTCACCATTGATCGCTATCTGGGAGATTAAGCCATGAGCAACATCCGCCAACAACTGATTGACCTCATAAACCCGCACCACCGTGCCGTCGCCAAGATTGTTGGAGGCAAGGGCGCGGACACGTGGGTAGGGGAGACCCCATCCGGCGGCGTCGTGGTTATCACCGGCCAGACGCAAATCGGCGAGAGCGTCTATTTTGACGCCGTGACCCTGCGAATCGAGGGCAAAGCCCCGGATTTGGAGTGGCAGGAAATCAGGGTGTGAACGACTGCCGGTCTCCGGGGATAATCTGGCAAGGCGGCGCGCCGAAGACAGTACGCACAAGTACGGCAAGGCGCGCCAACACCGCCAGATTATTCCCGGAGGCGGGCAGAAATCCCAAACCAGTCTAATCGCCGCTATCTGCGGCGATTTTTATCATGGTCTCCCGTCAATCAACTGGAGACACCCATGCCCAAAAAACACAACAAAATGGCCATCTGGTACGTCATCAGCGCCGTGCTGCTGGTCGTCCTCGCCATCATCGCCCGCCAGCAAATCGGCCTGCTGCTGCTGAAAACCGTCTATATCAGCATCGCGCTGGCGCTCGGCTATTACGCCGACCGCACCATCTTTGCCGCCTACCGCCCGTTTGAGATGCGCCAAGAGCCCATCGTCTTTGCGGCGGTGATGATTCGCCGCGCGCTGCTGGTCTCTGCCGTCGTCCTCGCCTTTGCGATTGGACTGTAATCATGCGGCGCACCGTACAACTCCTCGCGTTTGTCATCGCGGCGGTCGGTTGCCATTGGGCAACCGCCGCCGATGATTGGCAGACCCGCTCCCGCGCCTACCAACGCGAGCTCACCCGTGAGGCACGCGCCGTGTGGGGCATTGACGCGCCCGTGCCGGTCATGGCCGGGCAAATCCATCAAGAGAGTTTGTGGCGCAAGGGCGCGCGCTCCCGCTTTGCCGGCGGCCTTGCCCAATTTACGCCGGACACCGAAGCGTGGATTAAACAGGCCTATCCGCAGGCGCTTGCCGTCGGCAATGCCTATGACCCGCGCTGGGCGATTCGCGCGCTCGTTACCTACGACCACCACCTCTATCAGCGCATCCGCGCCGCCAACGACTGCGAGCGCTGGGCGATGACGCTCTCGGCGTATAACGGCGGCCTCGGCTGGTTGCAACGTGACCAGCGCCTTGCCGCCCAGCGCGGCGCCGACCCGCTGCGCTGGTGGGGCAATGTCGAGCGCTACAGCCGCCGTGCCAAATGGGCGATTGCCGAGAACCGCGGCTACCCGCGCGCCATCATCTACCAGCATCAGGCGCTCTATCGCGATTGGGGCGGGGGGATGGTATGCGCACGCTGACCGCCGTCCTGATTGCCACGGGCATCATCGCCACCCTCGGCGGTTATATCCACCGCCTACGCGGACAGCTTGCGAGCGAGCAGGCGACGGTGGCAGCACTCACCGCCGCCAACAAGGCGCTTGCCGATGAGTACGCCGCCGCCGATGCGGCTTATCAGGCGTTAATCGCAACCACGTCGCAAATAGCGACGCAATACCGCCCCGCCATCCACCGCGTGCAACAAGCCCCGGCGCATGACGATGCCCCGGTGGCGCCGGTATTGCGGCAAGCGCTGGAGGATTTGCCATGAGAGCCATTGCCCTGCTGCTTGCCATCAGTCTCACCGCCTGCGCGCGCGACATCCCGCGCTACCACCCCATCGCCGTGCCGACCGGCCTCACCGCGCCGGTTGCCATCCCTGAAAAACCCGACCCGCAGCGCGCGACGCAGCGCGATGTTGCCCGCTACCTCATCGAGCAGCATCAGGCGCTCACCACCTGCAACGCGCGTCTTACGGTCATTCGCCAATGGAGCGAGAGATGGATGAAGCCGACCGCGCCGCAGCGCTAATCGAGGCGACCACCGCCAACGCCCTTGCCCACATTCAGGCGGCGCAACAGCAGGCCGGGCAGGCGGATTGCGCGGATTGCGGCGAGCCAATACCCGCCTCACGTCGCGCCGCCAACCCGGCCGCCATCCGCTGCCGCGAATGCCAGGAAATCTACGAAAGGAGACACCGTGGGAAGTCCTAACATCCCGTTATGGAAGTTTATTTTTGACATTATCCAGACCACATTTACCGTCGGCATCACCATCTACGTCTGGATACTCTCGAAACACAAGGCCAACGCCAGCCGCATTGCCGCGCTGGAAGACAAGGCGACCGAAGAACTTGGCCAGGTTAAGAACCGCCTGACCGAACTGGAAACGCGCCTCGAGCACCTGCCGAACCGGGAAGCCATCGGCAACATCCACAAGCGCCTCGACCGCCAAGCGGAAACCCTGCACAAAATGGAGGGCGCGCTCGACGGCGTCAATGACACCAGCAAACTCATCCTTGAAGTGCTCTTGAAAGGAGACAAATCATGATGCAAGACGCCGTGCGCGCTTACCGCCGCCGCGCCATCCTCAGCCTGCTCGAATACGACAGCGACTACCGTCTGTCGCTTGACATGCTCGACCTCTGCCTAGAGCAGGCCGGGCAAAACGCCACCTACGACCAGCTGCAAACCGAAATCGCCTGGCTAGAGGAGCAGGGCTATGTTGCCCGCAGCTATCCGTCGCCCAGCCTGACGATGGTGACGCTCACCGATCGTGGCCTCGAAATTGCGCGCGGCAAGGCGCGGGCGCATGGCATCCGCGACCTGCGCCCGTCTGAGCTGCGCGACATTGAGGCGCGGCGCTGATGGCGGCAAACAGCATCAAGACGCTGCCGCCCGCGCTGCTGGAGCAGTTGCAAGGCTGGCTGCGCGACCCCGCCATCACCCAACTGGAAGCGACCGAGCGGCTGAATGCCGTCCTCGCCGAGCTGGGCGAAAAACCGCGCAGCAAGAGCGCGGTCAACCGCTATGCGCTGAAAATGAGCGAGGTCGGTGCGAAAATCCAGCAATCGCGCGAGATTGCCGACATGTGGATTGCCCGCTTTGGCAACCAGCCACAAGGCAAGGTCGGGGCGCTGCTGAACGAGCTGGTGCGTAACCTCGCCTTTGAAACCGCGTTGCAATTATCGGAAGACGAAGAACCGGCGCACCCTGGTCTTTTGAAAGACTTGGCGCAGGCGATTGAGAAGCTGGAGCGTGCCTCCACGATTAACGACAAACGCCAGCGCGAAATCGAGCAGGCCGCCTTGGCGCGCGCCGCCGCCGACGTCGAAGCCACCGCCAAATCGCAAGGGCTATCCGACGAGGCAGTCGAACTCATCAAACAGCGCATTTTAGGGGGCTGACATGGCCGGCGTCCTCCTGCCCTACCAAATGCAATGGATTAACGACCCAACCCCGGTGCGCGTCTATGAAAAATCGCGCCGCATCGGCATCAGCTGGTCCACCGCCGCCGAGGCGGCCTTGGTGGCGGCGGCTGCCTCCGGCATGGACGTCTGGTACATCGGCTACAACAAGGACATGGCCGAAGAATTTATCCGCGACAGCGCCGACTGGATTGGTCATTATCAGCTGGTCGCCGAAGCCGTAAGCGAGGAGATACTCAACGACGGCGACAAGGACATCCTGACCTTTGTCATCCGCTGCGCGTCGGGCTATCGCATCACCGCCTTATCGTCGCGCCCCTCGAACCTGCGCGGCAAACAGGGCTACGTCATCATCGACGAGGCCGCCTTCCACGAGCAGCTCGATGAGCTACTCAAGGCGGCGATGGCGCTGCTCATGTGGGGCGGCAAGGTCGCCATCATCAGCACGCACGACGGCGTCGATAACCCCTTCAACCAGCTCTGCCAGGACATCCGTGGCGGGCGCAAACCCTACGCCCTGCACCGCACCACCTTCGACGAGGCGGTCGCGCAAGGCCTCTACCGCCGCATTTGCCAAGTGCGCGGCATGGAGTGGACAGCGGCGGGGGAGGCGGCATGGACGGCGGGCATCTACGAACAATACGGCGCGGACGCCGACGAAGAGCTGCGCGTTATCCCTTCTAACAGCGGCGGCGCGGTACTCTCGCGCAGCCTGCTGGAGCTGCGTGCCGACCCCGCCCCCATCCTGCGCCTTGCCCAGCCCGACGGCTGGGCAGAATACCCGGCAGAGCTGCGCTCGGCCGATATCGCCGACTGGTGCGGGCGCGAATTGCGGCCGCTGCTGGCCACGCTAGACGGCACGCGCGAACACGTCTTTGGCATGGACTTCGCGCGGCACGGCGATCTCTCGGTACTGATGCCGCTGCAAATCGCCGCCGATACCCGCCGCCATGTGCCGTTTGCGGTCGAGTTGCGCAACATCCCGCACGCGCAACAGCGGCAAATCGTCTATTACCTGCTCGACCGCCTGCCACGCCTGACTGCGGCGTGGTTTGACGCAAGCGGCAACGGCGAGTACCTCGCCGAGGCCGCACACGACCGCTACGGCAACCGCGTCGCACAAATCAAACTCTCCAACGCCTGGTACAGCGAGCATATGCCGCCGCTGGTGGCAGCGCTGGAAGATGACGCGCTACGCATCCCCAAAGACGCCGACATCATCGACGACCTGCGCGCGCTGGAGCGCATCGACGGCGTCATCAAACTGGGACGGCGCAGCGGCAAAGCGGGCGAGCGCCACGGCGACGCCGCCATCGCCCTCTGCCTCGCCTACGCTGCCAGCCGCAGCAATACCGCCCTGCCCGTAACCGTCGCCATTGAGGACGGCTACACCAAGCCTGCCTATCTGGATTACTAACGATGACCACACCCAACTCCAAAACCCTCGCCCGCCCAACTGCCGCGTCGCAAGAAGTCGCGGTAGAACGCAACCTCACCGAAATCGAACAGCTCGACACCCTGCTCACCCAACGCCTCGGCGGCGACCTCAACGGCTACCGCGACCTCTTGACCGACACCACCGTCACCGGTGCCTGGGCGCAGCGGCAAACGGCGCTGACCAAACTGGAGCGGCAGGTCTTGCCGCACGACCCGGACAACGCCGCCGACGTCGAGGCGGCGGAATTTGTCGCGGCGCAGTTGCAGCGCCTCAACTTTGACGCGGTACTCAAGGCGATGCACTGGGGCGTGTTTTATGGCATTGCGGTCGGTGAGGTGATGTGGGGCATTGAGGACGGTCGTGTGGTGCTGGATAACGTCCTCGTCCGCGACAGAGCCAAATTCAAGTACGACATCCAGCGGCAGCTCATTTACACCGGCAACGGTGCGGACGAGGCGATGCCGCCACGCAAATTCTGGACGTTTAGCGCAGGCGGCGACACCACCGACAACCCCTATGGCTTGGGGTTGGCGCATTTTTTGTACTGGCCGGTGCTGTTCAAAAAATCCAACGTCAAATTCTGGTTGGTGGGCAACGAAAAAGCGGCGACCAGCGTGCCGCACGGCCAGTACGACCCGCGCAGCCCCACCGCCGAAGCGGACAAACAGCAGCTCTTGACGGCACTCACCGCCATCAAGAACGCCGCCGCCACCGTCACCCCGCTCGGCGCCACCATCGAGCTGCTCAAGGGCGAGGCAGGCACCACCGATTACCACAAACTGTGCGAATACATGGACGAGGCGATTGCGCTGGTCATCCTGGGGCAGGTAATGACCTCGCAGGCGGTTGGCGGCCAGTACAAGGCGGAAGTGCAAGACGAAGTCAAAGACGACATCGTCAAGGCCGATGCCGACCTGCTCTGCGCCTCGTTTAACAGCACCATTGCCGTATGGCTGACCGAGTGGAATTTCCCCAACGCACACCCGCCCAAACTGTGGCTGCGCACTGAAGAAACCAAAGACCTGCAAAAACTGGCCGACACCTACGCCAAACTGGCGCCGCTCGGCTACCGCCCGACACAGGCGCAACTGGAGCAGGACTTTGGCGGACAGTGGGAGCCGATGCCCGCCGCCAGTACCCTGCCGGTAGCGGCAGACGACGATGCCCAGGACTTTGCCGAAGGCGACACCCCGACCACGCCGGACGACATGGGCAGCCGCCTCGCGCGCGAACTGGCGCCGCACGGCGAAGCATGGCTCGCGCAAATCAGCGCCGAGCTGGCGTCATCCGAAACCCTGTTGCAATTCCGCGAGCGCCTTGACGCATTGGCGGGCGCATTGCCGCTTGACGTCTATGCCGACATCTTCGCCCGTGTCACCACCGCCGCCCACCTTGCCGGGCGTCATGACGCCAAAACGGAGACCGCATGAGCCTCGCGCATACGCAGCTCCCCTTTGCCGAGCAGATTAACTATTTCCGCAAAAAGCTCGACCTGCCGACCGAAAGCTACGCCGACATCTACGGCGCCGAGCATGACCACGCCTTTGTGGTGGCGGGCGCCAACCGCCTCGACCTCGTCGCCGATTTTCGCCGCGCGGTGGACAAAGCAATCGCCGGCGGCACCACACTAGAGGAGTTTCGCAAGGACTTTGACGACATCGTCGCGCGCCACGGCTGGCAGTACAACGGCGGGCGCGACTGGCGCAGCAAACTCATCTACGACACCAACCTGCACGCGAGCTATCAGGCGGGCAGATACGAACAACAGCAGGAGATGAAACACCTGCGCCCCTACTGGGAATACCGCCACCGCGACGGGCAAAAGCATCCGCGCCCCGAACACGAGGCGTGGAACGGTCTGGTACTGCATTGCGATGACCCGTGGTGGCAGACGCATTACCCGGTGAACGCCTACGGCTGCAAATGCACCGTCTTTGCCCACAGCAAGCGCAGTCTGGAGCGGCGCGGGCTGAAGGTGGGCGAAGCGCCGGCCATCGAGTGGCAACAGCAGCTCATCGGCAAAAACAGCAGCAACCCGCGCCTGGTGGACGTCCCCAAGGGCATCGACCCCGGCTTTGACCGCATCCCCGGCAAAAATGCCGGGCAAGATGGCTTGCAGCGCCTCTTTGACAAGGCGAGCGCGGTGCCGCCGAAACTGGCAACCCACGCCATGCAGCAGGTGCTGGATGACCCGCGCACGCGGCAAATGCTGAACAGGCAGGTGGCGGAAATGGTGGATGACATCTTCGCCGGAGCGCACACCAAAGGGCGTCAGCTCTCTATTGGCACCATCCCGACGCCAATCATTGACGCCCTTGCCCAAGAAGGCATCACCCTGCAAACCTCGGTCATCACCCTGCGCGACCATGACATCTGGCACGTGCAACGCACGGTCAAGGTGCGCCCGTTACCGCAAAGCTACTGGCGCAACATTGCTGACTACATCACCAACCCGCAGGCGGCATTTCTCGACGACAGCGAGACCCCGCCCACCCTGATTTACCTCTGCACCATCCCCGGCACCGACGCCAAAATCGTGCTCAAGCTCAACTACAACGACATCAAGACCATCCGCGCAGGCGGCGGGCGTGAGCGGCACGTTGGCAACATCATCCGTAGTGGCAACGAAATCCTGACCCCCGACCAGTTGCAGGCGCTCGGCATCGGCAACAACAAACTCATTTACGGACACATTTGAGACAACAAAAAAGCCCCCAATGGGGGCTTTGAATGCGCCGCGAAACCGGGCCGGATTTGAACCGGCATCACTTGACACCAGCAACGCCGGGGCAGCATCCGTTACCCCGCCGCGCCTTGAGGCGCCAATCCCGTCGACCTGAATGGGGCTCTACGGCATCGCGTCTGCGCCCATCATACCCCCGGAGAACACCCCATGCCAGCCCTGACTTTTGACGACCCGCGCGTCATCGCCTACCTCGAACAACTCGCCGCCGCCGGATTTTTGGACAAGGCAGTATTTAGCGCCATCGGCGAGGAGCTGCTGCGCTCTACCGACGCACGTTTCGACAGCGAGACTAGCCCGGACGGCCGGCCGTGGGCGCCGCTCAATGCCGAGTATGCCGCCTGGAAGCGTGCCTTTCACGGCACCGACAAAATCCTCAAGCTGCGCGGCTATCTGCGCGACACCCTGCGCTATCAGGCGACCGACGCCTCGGTTGCCATCGGCAGCAACCGCATCTATTCCGCCATCCACCAATTCGGCGGGCAGGCAGGCAGAGGCCACAAGGCCACCATCCCGGCACGCCCCTACCTTGGCGTCTCCGACGACGACGTCGCCGCCATCCTTGAGATTATCGAAGACGCCTTTGCCCGCCACCAGCCATAGCGCCGTAGGGTGGGGCTTGCCCCACCGCAGCCCGCAGGGCTGTACCCCCTCCCCCGCAGCGGGGGAGAACGCCGCAGGCGGCGATTTCAGCCCCTGCAAGCGGCAAACCATCCGCTTGCCCATTCTGACCGTTCAAACGCCCGCGAGGGCATTTAGCAAACGCCGTAAAAGCTCCAGCGCCCCGCTCGCGCGCAACCATTTTCGCGCCGTCACGAAAATGGCCAAAAATCCCAAACCAGTCTAATCGTCGCCGCCACCGCGCGCGCGGACAATGGCGGCATGAACAACATCGCTATCTTCCGCACCGGCCAGCACGCCGACAGCCACGGCAACGTCTTGGACGCCACCCCGGACTATCTGCGTGCCATTGCCGCAAGCTACCAGCCCACCCTGCACGAAGCCCCCGCCGTTATCGGCCATCCTGCCGACAACGCCCCCGCCTACGCTTGGGTGCAATCGCTCAACTACAACGACGCCGACGGCGTCCTCTACGCCAACTTCAGCCAGGTGGATGAGGGTTTTGCCGGCCTGCTCAAGGCCGGCCGTTTTAAGAAGCGCTCCGCCTCCTTTTATCCGCCCGGTCATCCCAGCAATCCCACTCCCGACCGCCCCTATCTGCGCCACGTCGGCTTTCTCGGCGCGCAGCCGCCCGCCGTCAAGGGGTTGGCGGATTTTGCCGATGGTGATAACCCGCCGCCCACCTACGATTTTGACGAGCCAGAACCCACCCCAGCCCCCCCTCAACCGGAGAACACCCCGATGGACAAAACCGAACTCGAAACCAAAGAAGCCGAGCTGGCCGAGCGCGAAAAGGCGCTGGCCGCACGCGAGGCCGAACTGAAAAAACGCGAAGACGCGCTCGCCGCCGAAGAAGAAGCGCGCGAAGCAGCCGAAGCCGCCGACTTTGCCGAGGGCTTAGTCAAGGCAGGCAAGGTATTGCCGGGCGAAAAACCTGCCGTCATTGCCATCCTGCGCGGCATGGACAAGGGCGCAACCTATGACTTTGCCGAGGGCGGCAAATTGATGCAAAAGCCCGCAGCCGACAGCCTGCGCGCGCTCTTGCAACGCTTGCCGGTCACGGTCGATTTTGCCGAGCGTACCGCCGCCGACCCCAACGCCGCCGCCAAGCCGCAACTGCCGGGTGGCAGCGATGACGACGCCGCCCGCGCCGCGCTTGACGCCAAAATCCAGAACTACGCCGAAGCAAACGGCATCAGCTACGCCGAGGCTGCGGCACAAATCGCGGAGTAACCCATGCCCCAACACAACATCCTCTCGAAAAAAGTCACCCTCACCGCCGACGTCAAGGCCGGGCAAATCGTCAGCTGGAGCGGCGAACTGGCCACGACCGGCGGCAAAGAGCCCGCAGGCATCGCCCAGTACGACGGCAAGGCGGGCGACACCATCGCCCTTACCGTCATCGGCCTCGCCGACGTCCCCGCCACCGGCCTCAAAGTGGGCGACGGCGTCAAGGCCAACGCAGGCGCCATCGAAAAAGCGGGCAGCGCCGCCGAAGCCTTTGCCATCGTCGTCGAAATCCCCGATGCCGCCCACGCCGAAATCCTCATCAAATAAGGAGCCCCCATGCCTCAATCCATCCGCAACGCGCTGCGCGTCGTCGATACTGTCCTCACCAAAGTCGTCCTCGGCTACAACCTTGAGCAGCAATTTACCGGCCAGCACCTTTTCCCGGACGTATCCGTGCCACAAATGGGCGGCAAAATCCTCAAGTTTGGCAAGGAGGCCTACATCGTGCGCAACACCGTGCGTGCCCCCGGCGAGACCGTGCGCGACATCGGCTTTGCCTACTCATCCGACAACTACACCCTCGAAAACCGCCTGCTCGAAGGCAAGGTGCCAGAAGAATTTGTCGCCGAAATGGCGAAAGGCCCCGGCCTCAAAGCACAGACCGAAGCAGTCAACCTCGTCATGAGCACCATGCGCCTCGAAGGCGAGGCGAACAAGGCCAAACTCGCCACCAGCACGGGCGCCTACGCCACCGGACACACCGAGGCACTCTCCGGCACCGACCAGTGGGACAACGCCGCCTCCGACCCGCTCGCCGCCATCAGCGACGCCAAGGCAAAAATCCGCAAAAGCACCGGCCAGTACCCGAACGTGCTGCATCTGGACGTCTATGCCTACGAGGCACTCAAGCGCCACCCGAAAATCATCGAGCACTTCAAATACACCGGCGCGGCCAGCATCACCACCGCCATGCTCGCCACCTACTTCGACATCGAAACCGTCGTCGTCGCCAAGGCGGTCTCCGTTGCCAGCCTTGAGGCGGACTTCACCGAGCTGTGGGGCAACAACACCATTTTGGCCTACGTCGCCCCGGCCTCACTGCGCTCCATGCGCGTGCCGTCCTTTGGCTACAACTACGTGCTGAACGGCCTGCCGCGCGTTGAAAAAGGCTACTTCGAGAACAGCGACCGCTCCTGGCATTACCCGGTGCATTTCGCCGATCAGGCAGTCGTCACCAGCAGCGGCGCGGGCTTCCTCTTCACCAACACCGCCACCATCAAATAAGGGGGCGCGCGATGAAATACCGCATCCTCACCCCCATCCGCCACGGCGGCAAGCGCTACGAGCCGCCCGCCGTGGTGGAAATGCCGCTGCTTGCCGCCGCGCCACTCTTGGCGGCGGGCGCCATCCACCTCGCCGAAGGCGAACCCATGCAGGGCTGGCTTGTCCTTGACCCGCAGGCAATCGCCGACCTGCTCGCGCCGCTTGACCTCAAGCGGAAACCGGCGCTGAAAAAAGCGCTGGAACTCTTGCGCGAGCAGGTGGAAGGCTCAACCACCGAGGACGGCATCGCCCTCGCCATCCGCGACGAAGACCTGACGCAGGCCGACCTTGACGCCGCCTGGGCGCTACTAACCGCTCCTGCCACCGCCGCAGAAGCCTCCGCTGACCCGGTCGCAGAGGCAGGCGAAACCGCGCCCGCAGACGAAGTAGACACGCCGCCGGAAGGCGAAGCCGGGGCGCAGCCGTGACCTACTGTACCGCGCGTGACCTCATCGCCCACGCCAACCGCGCCAGCCTCATCACCCAGCTGGCGGGCAACGACTACGGCACCCTGCCCGCGCCCGCCGAAACCCTTGACTACTTTGAGCGCGACGTCGCCGCCCCCGGCTACGAAGACGCACTTGCCGCGCTCAAGGCACGCACCGAACAGGCGATTGCGCTGGCATCGGGCGACATCGACGGCTATCTCGCCCTCCTGCCCGGCCTGCAACTGCCACCGCAAACCCTGCACGCCGCCTGCATGGACATGGCGCTCTACCGCCTCTGCGAACAGCTCGAAGACAAATCCGTCATCAAGCAGCTCAACGACGCGCGCCATGCCTACTTCAACCGCCTCATCACCGGGCGGGCAGCGGTGAAAAACAACCCCGGCTACGGCACCGCGCAGACCGCCGCACCCGCCGCCGTCTTCACCGACGCCCAACTGCAAGGCTACTGACATGGCTGACCTCTTTGCCCCGCGCAAAATTTTGACCGCCCACCTGCAAACGCTGGTGGAGCGCGGCGTGCTGCGCTACGTCGGCCAGCACCACGAGCTGGAGCAAGTGTTTGACGGACAACCCGCGCAGCACCTGGGCGCTTACGTCGCCTTCGACAAATACAGCGACGTCAGCGTACAGGCGCGCAACCAGAAAATGACGCAGCACTACACCGTCATCCTCGCCGTACAAAACAACCGCCCGGCGCGCAGCGGCGCGGGCAGCGGCATGGACGAGGCGGGCGAAGTACTCGCCACCATCATGAGCCACGTCGAAGGCCTGCGCGTTGATAGCGGCACGCCGGACACTACCCCCGGCTACGGCAAACGCTTCACCCTCATTGAGGCAGACAGCGCTTTCTACCGTCCGGGCTGGGCGTTTTACCCGGCTTCCTTCGCCATTGACGTTATCAACCTCAAGGAAAACCCGTAGGGTGGGGCTTGCCCCGCCACTGCCCGAAGGGCTTTTCCCCCTCCCCCGCAGCGAAGCGCAGCGGGGGAGGGCCGGGGTTGGGGTAGCTCCATCCATACCCCACCGCAGTCCGTTTTTTCCGCCATAGCAACGGCGTTTCGCCGCCCACCCTGCACTTGCCAACCAATCCCAAACCCAAGGAACCCCCATGAGCAATCCCAACAGCATCACCAACGACCGTGGCTTCATCGGCACCGGCATCCCCTACTTCATCCCTGAAGGCGACGATGCCGCCGCCTTCTACCTCGGCAACCCGCTCTCCGTCAAAATCGCCATCTCCTCCGAAACCAAAACCCGCGTCAGCCACCGCAAACACGACTACGGCGCGACGCTGGACAGCATCACCATCCCCAAACCGGCAGAAGTCACCCTCTCCACCAACACCTTCCAGCCGCTGACCTGGGGCATGGCAATGATGGGAACGGCGGCGACGCAAACCAGCACCGTACAAACCGTCGCCGACGAACCGGCCAAGGCGCGCCTCAGCGGCTACCACCCGCTCAAACACCACGACATCGACCCGGCAACAGTAGAGGTCAAAAAAGGCGGCACCGCCATCCCTGCCAGCAAATACACCCTGCAAGCCGAAGTCGGGATGCTGCAAATCACCGACGCCACAGCGGCGGCAGAAGGCGACGACCTCACCGTCAACTACAAAACCAAAGCCACCAGCCGCACCGTGATTGACGGCGCGCGCGTGAGTAGTTTTAAGGGAAAGGTCATCATTGACGGCCAGGACGAAGTCACCAAAAAACGCGCCAAACTCACCATTCCGGCGGTCACGCTCGCCGTCGATGGTGACTTTGACTGGTTTAGTGATGACTTCAACACCATCACCATGAAAGGCAACGCCGCCGTCGGCAAAAATGGCGAAGCGCCCTACACCGTCGAACTCTATGACTGACCAATATCCCCCCCTCCCCCTGTGGGGGAGGGGCCGGGGGTGGGGTTCGCCCGCATACCTCCGAAGCATTCAGCACACCACGCCCATAAACCCATGAGCAAAAGGAACCACACCCGTGACTGGCAAAAACACCACAACACCCGCGACGCCGGAGGAGACGCTTGCCGCGCGCGTCCCCGTCCGCCTGCGCACCCCCGCCATCATCGGCAACGTCAGCTTCGCCGCAGGAGCCACCCTGGCCGTTTCCGCTGACACCGCCGCCTGGCTGGTTGAAAGCGGCACGGCGGTTATCATCCCCGACCCGGATGCCGAATCAGCCCCCTCCCCCCGGAAAAAAGCCCCTCTCCCCGTGGGAGAGGGGTTGGGGTGAGGGCAAGTAACGGGGACACCCCCGCCACGCCCAATCAACGCTCCGTGTCATTGCCGCCTCCGGGCGGCTTTTTTATGCCCGGCAGTTGTCAAGGATTCCTTGACAACTGAACTTGTGCGTAAAAGTTGAAAGTTGCCCTGTGCCGTCGTGGCACGGGAATTGCTACCCCAATGTAATATCAACAACACGAGGATTTACCATGCTGGATTTCATTGCCATGAGTTTTTTTTGCGGCCTGCTTGCCACGGCTGCTGCGCTCAAATGGCCGAAAAAAGCTCCTTTTCTCAGCGAGGATAAATCGCGGCTGGATGTATTGGTGCGTTACGGCGGCTTCTGTCTTGCCTGCTTTTTGCTGATTCTCATCCTGCCGCGTTTTGGTGTGGATGGCGGGACAATGGCCAATCACTCCTCCCGCTACGATGCGACCGCCCAACCCGCAGCTGCGCCGCCACCTACGGCGGAAGAACTGCAAAAGCAGGCAGAGGCGCGCCAAAAAGATACCGCTTTCCTGACCTGCCGCAAGCTGATAAACGGGCAAGTCAAAGACCCGCATTCCGTGGATGTCAGTATTCTCAACGTCGTCACCAGTCTGCGCGAAAATGGGCAGGTTTTTGTAAACATTCCCTTCACCGCCAAAAACAGCTTCGGCCAGCGGCGCAAAATGGAGGCGACCTGCCATATTTGGGACGGCCACGACCCGAAAATCACCCTGCGCGAACTATAAGCGCGCTTCACTTCCCGCCCGGCATCGCCGGGCTTTTTTTGCGTCCGGCAGTTGTCAAGGAATCCTTGACAACTGAACTCGTGAGTAAAAGTTGATAGTTGCCCTACTCGTCCCAGCGGGCATGCCAGACGCGTTTGCCGACGATTTGGAAATCCTCGCCTGGTTGGATTAACCACGACGGGTAGATGTCGTTGTCAGAAATGACGCGCACCCCCGCGCCCTCGCGCACCAGCCGCTTGAGATACAGCACCTCGCCGACGCGGAAGACGAAAATACCGCTGTCTGCCGTGGTTTGCCGCATATCAATCATCACAGCGTCATTGGACTGGATAGTCGGCTCCATTGAGTCGCCGCTTACGCGCACACAGGCGAGCATATCCGGCTGCAGCCCCTGCTTGCGCAGGCTGTATTTGGTAAAGGCGAGGTAGGTCAGGACGTTTTCGCCGTCGAAAAAGCGCCCGCCGCCCGCGCTCACCTCAACGTCATAGAGCGGAATCCAGGCGTAATCATTGACATCAGGCGTACGGTCGCGACCGGCCTCATAGGGCGCTGCGCGCTCTCGCAGGTGGCGGATGACCTCGTCTGTCGTGCCACGCAGTATCTCACCGCTACTGCTGCGCACACGCCATGTGCCGTCCGCCATTTGGTCGGCAACAATCTCATCTCCCAAAACCGGCGACGTCGCCGGTTTTGTGTTTTGCGATTCCGCTATCTCATTGTTTTTTCTAGAACGCAGTTTTTGAAAACCGGCGACGTCGCCGGTTTTGCCGGTCAGGATATACACCGCGTCCAAGCCAAGGGCATTCATCCCGACCAGCTTGTCGGAGGGAATGGGGGACTGGTCTTTTTCCCAGCGGGCAATGGTCGTAAAGCTCACGCCGAGGGCGTCGCCAAGTTGCTCTTGGCTGCTGTAGCCCGCTAATTTTCGCTGCTCAAGCAGCCGTTTACCGATAGACATGTGTTAAATTTAGTAGATTTTGAGAGCTGCATTCTCCCAAAAATCAAAAACATATACAAATATAGTAGAAAGATATTTGACAGGGTTATATGTACTAAATACAATACATTCAACCAATCAAAAACAGTCGAATATCACCATGAACGGACAGCAGATTTCACAGGCACTTAACCAAAAAGAGTTGAATTTCTCTCTCGTGGCGCAGGCTTGCGGCACCAGTGCCAGCCATATTCGCAATGTTGCGTATCGGCTCGTCACGAGCGCTCCCGTTGCCAACAAAATCGCGCGGGCATTGGGAAGACCTTTTGACGAGGTTTTTCCCGACTACGCAACCAAGCGCAACGCCAAGGCGGCGCGCGCCAAGCGTGTCAAGCAACTAGCAAAAATAGTTAATGACTGACGCAATTATTACACATATTTGCAACCCGGTAACAAATAATGAAAACACAAGGCCTATCCAGAACCCAACTGCGCGGCTATGAAACGATGAAGGCGCTGTTTGGGCATGAATTAAACGGCATCAGTTGCCAAGCGCTTGCCGACCGTTTTGGCGCGCAAAAGGCGGCGACGTTGCGTGATTTGCAAGCGCTCGAAGCTGCCGGGTTGGCAGAGCAGCTCCCGAACAAATGCTGGCGCGTCAGCCCAGCGCTCGGACGTGAGGCGCTCAAAATTTTTAACGCCGTTAATCAGGCGCGCGACCGCCTTAACGAAACTGCCAGCCGCTACGGCATCGGCTTGTAAGGAGTAACCCATGAGCAACAAGCAAATAGACGCTGATGCGGTCTGGCAAGAGACCGCTGCCTCGGAAAAGGCGCTGGTCGCCGCCGCCGCGACCGCCGAGCAAATCGAAATGAACCAGCTGCTCGGTCGCCTGCAAGCCACGCAAGCGATTGCAGCCATGCTGGACGGCCTCTCGCTGGCGCAAATTGCCCAAATCAAAGAGGGCAAGCGCTACAAACAACTGGCCGGGCAAAAAATGGTTATCGGTGGCGTCGAAATCCGCCTGGATACGTGGGAGGGATTTTGCGCCGCCCTCGGTAGCAGCCGCCGCGGCATCGAAGAAAAACTCGACAACCTCCGCCTGCTCGGCGAAGAAGCGCTCGACAAGGCAACCGCGCTCGGCATGACCACACAGGAGCTGCGCAAGTTGCGCCATCTGGACGCGAGCGACCAGCAAATCGTCATCGGCGAAATCGAAGTCGCCGCAGGCGACAAGGAGGCCATCATTGACCTCATCACTGACATGGCGACCAAGCACAGCAAGGAGCGCGAAGAGCTGCAAGCCAAGCTGGAAGACCAGCGCGGTGAAGCTGCTGCCTCCGAGCGCATCATCGAAGAGCGCAACAAGCGCATCGACAAACTGGAAAAACAACTGCACAAGCAGCAGCACCGCACGATGGAAGAAAAGCGCCAGCAGCGGATGACTGATGCAGGCGCAGCGCAAATCCTCTGCCTTGCCCCGCTTGCCGGACTGGATGACGCCATTGACACCCTGCTCGGCGAAGACGATGACACCTGCACCCGCCACGCCGCCAACCTCCTGCACGAGCTGCGCGCCGCCGTCGAAGACCTGCAACTCAAATACGGCCTCGGCGATGTCGCCAACCCGGACGACAGCTGGATGCAGGGTGGCTTGACCCCGAACAAGCCGTGCAGGCCGATGAACTGAAATAACCCTGACCGCCATGAACGAGGCATATCTGATGGAACTGATCGCAAAACTGGAAGCCGCGCCGCATGGTGGCCGTGACGCCATCGTCGATGCCGCCGCTGCTTTTGTTGGCAAGAGCAAGACCACGGTCTATCGCGCCCTGCGAAAATTGGGCTACAACAGCAACCGCAAAACCCGAACTGACAAAGGCAGCAGCGTTATCAGCGATGACGAGCTTGCCAGCATCGCTGCCATCCAGCACGCCGCCACACGCAAAACCGGCAAACGTCTCGCCAGTGCCAAAACCGCCGTCGAGATTGCCACCGCTAACGGTCTGACTGCGCGCCAGTACAACGCTTCCACGGTCAACCGCCAGCTGCGCGAACGCGGGCTTTCCGGTGCGCAGATGCGGCGTGCCACGCCGCACGTACAACTGGCAAGCCGTCACCCGAATCATATGTGGCAGATTGACCCGTCCTATTGCGTCCTCTACTACCTGAAGGCAGGCAAGGGCTTGGCGGTGATGGATGAGGCGCAGTTTTACAAGAACAAGCCGCACAACTTCGCCAAGATTGCCCGCGACCGCGTGCTGCGCTACGTCTGCGTGGATCACTGCACCGGCGCGTTTTACTGCCGCTACTACAACGTCAGTGGCGAAAACGCCGAGACGATGTTTGATTTCCTGATGCGGGCGATGGGCGAGAAGGACAAGCAGCACAACCCTTTCGAGGGCGTACCGAAAATCCTCTACTGGGACAAAGGCAGCGCCAACCAGTCATCGCTCATCCTTGCCCTGCTGGAAGGGCTGGGCATCGAGCATCATGCCCACGTCAAAGGCAACAGCCGCGCCAAAGGCAGCGTCGAAAAGCACAACGACCTCATCGAGACCAACTTCGAGAGCCGCCTCACTTTTGCCCACATCGAGAGTATTGAGCAGCTCAACGCCGCCTGCGAGCGCTGGCAGCGCCATTTTCAGGCGACGCACGTCCACAGCCGTCACGGCATGACCCGCTTTGCCGCGTGGCGCAAGATTACCCCGGAGCAGCTGATTGCCCGCCCGCCGCTGGAGCTTTGCCGCGTGTTACTCACCGGCAAGGCGGAGCAGCGCACAGTTGGCGGCGACTACCACATCAGCTACGCCATCCCCGGTTACGGCAGCCGCCGCTACCGCGTCGCCGACGTGGACAACATCCGCATCGGCGAGACGGTCACGGTACAGGTCAACCCCTACGCCGCGCCGAGCATCTGGGTCAGCCATCCCGACCGCTACGGCGAGATGCAACGCTACGAGATAGCGCCGCTGGAGGTGGACGACTGGGGCTTTGCCGCCGATGCCGTACCAGTGGACGGCCATTTTCAACAGGCGCCTGACGACGTGCTCACCACCAACCGCAAGACGCTCGACGAAATGGCCTGGGGGACGCGCGACGCGCAGGAGGTGGACAAACTGCGCAACAGCAAATCCGCCCCGGCCTTTGCCGGCACGCTCAACCCGTTTCCGGGCGCGCCCGCACCAAGCAAGATTCAGCACTTTCCTCGCCACGGCCAACCACGCAAAGTCGCCGCCACCGCGCCGCAACAACTGCCGGTCAATCCGCTGTTTGTGCCTGCTACGGCCGCACCGCGCGAGGAGCGCATCCTGCCGGTGATGGATTTCATCCGCTACTGCGCGAGCGAGATGACCATCACCCCCGAACTCAACGCCGAAATCCGCGCCACCTACCCGGATGGCTTGCCGGAGAGCGCCTTTGAAGACGCGCTGAAATGCCTGCTGCAACCGGCGCTGTTTACGCGCACCAAGGAGATTGCATGACCCTCGCCGACATCCTCACCGCGCACAGCATCAGTCAGGCACAACTGGCGGCAGGCGTACTACGTCCCGACGGCAAGCCTTACAGCGTCGCCGCCATCAACCGCATCATCCGCCACGGCGAATATCCCAAATCCGCCGACTCCGCCGCCCTGCGCGCGCAAATTGAAACCCGCCTGGCCGACCTCGGCATCACCGTCGCCGTCGCCTGGCCAACCACCCCGAAAACATGGGAGTACCCCGACATGCAAGTCTTAACCCAACAGGCGCGCCAGCTCTTCCGCCTGCCCAAGTCCCCCTTCGTCGATGACGTCCAGACCCGCGACGACGTCTATCTCTCCGACGAGCAGCGCTACATCCGGCAAAACATGCTCTTTGCCGCCAAACAGGCGGGGTTCGTCGCCATCATCGGCGAGAGCGGCGCGGGCAAAACCACGCTCAAGCGCGACCTAATCGAGGGCATCAAACACGCGGGCGAGCCGATTATCGTCATCCAGCCGCAAAGCATCGACAAGGCGCGCCTGACCACCGCCCACCTCTGCGATGCCATTATCGAGGACGTCAGCCAGGGCACCGCCACCCCACGCCGCTCAATGGAGGCCAAGGCGCGACAAATCCAGCGCCTACTGACCGAGAGCAGCCGCGCGGGCAACAAGCACTGCCTCATCATCGACGAGGCGCACGACCTCACCGTGCCGATGCTCAAGTACCTCAAGCGCTTCTGGGAGCTGGAGGACGGGATGCGTCGCCTGCTCGGCATCGTCCTCATCGGCCAGCCGGAACTTAAGCTCAAGCTCTCCGAGCGCAATGCCGACCTGCGCGAGGTGGTGCGCCGCTGCGAGCAAATCGAGCTGCAACCGCTCAACGCCTTTGTCGCCGACTACCTCACCCACAAGCTGCGCCGCCTTGACGTCGCTTTCGAGGACGTCTTTGCCGCCGATGCCGTAGGTGGTCTTGTTGCCCGCCTGACCCGGCCCTCTGCCGACGGCAAACAAGTGATGAGCCTGCTCTACCCGCTTATCGTCAACAACACCGTCACCGCCGCCCTGAACGAAGCGGCGCGCCTCGGTCAAAACCGCATTACCGCCGACATCTTCAACGCAATTTAAGGAGACCAACATGGACATCATCACCGCCGAAACCCTGCTCTGGCGCGACTTTGACGAAGCCGTCGGCGACCGTCACTACCCAACCCTGACCACCCGCTGCCGTGAAGCGGACGAACTTGCCGCACAGCTGAACCGCGTCCTTACGCAGCTCTCTGATATGCCCGGCGCGCTGCTGCAATGGCTGGTCGAGCGCAGCGAAGGCAAGACCATCCGCGAAATCACCTACGACCCTGCCAGCGGCGATACCCGCATCCGTCTGGACTATGGCGACAACACGGGCGGCCTGCTGACCTGCTCGCCGTTTGCCATCCGCAGCGAATCCCTGTGGCAGGGGCAAGCCGTCGCCAGCCGCGCCAGTGCCTTTGACGATGATCAGGTCATCACCGCCTGCGGCTACGACCTGCAACACCTCTTTGACACCCACCTTGACTGGCTGCGCGCCGAAGCGACCAGTACCCGGCAATACATCGCCACCCGCCGCGCCGCCGCCCGTGTGTAGCGCTTCCCTGACCGCCAACACCCAACCCGACCGGAGACCAACATGGCCAAAACCCGCCTTAAAGCCCAAACCCTCGCCGCGCCGCAAAGCCGCGAAGAAACCCAAAATTGGATCAAAGACCTTGGCGACGTCCAGCGCCAGCACACCCGCGCCGTCGCCGCGATGAACGACGAAATCGCCACCATCACCGAGCGCCACAAGGCCGCCATCAATGCCCTTGCCGACCGCGCCAAAGAGCTGCAAACCGGCATCCAGAGCTGGTGCGAGGCCAACCGCACCGAGCTGACCGCCAAAGGCAAAACGGTCAACCTCATCACCGGCGAAGTGAGCTGGCGTCTGCGCCCGCCGTCCATCCGCATCCGCTCGCAGGAGGCCGTGCTGGAAGCGCTGCGCACCCTCGGCCTGACCCGCTTCGTCCGCGTCAAGGAGGAGGTCAACAAGGATGCGATGCTCGCCGAGATGGACATCGCCGCCACCGTGGCAGGCGTCACCGTAGTCAGGGGCGTCGAGGATTTTGTCATCACCCCGCACGAAGTCGAAGGAGTACAGCCATGAAAACCCTGATTGACTGGCTTATCGGCAAACTGCGCCGCCGCGACCGCCTGAGCTACCACCTGCGCGACGCCGACGGCACCATCGAAATCCGCCAGGGCTGGCACACCGTGCGCCTCAGCCACAGCGACTACCTGCTGCTGCAACAACTCAAGGGGTGGCAACAATGAAAATGCTGAAAATGGCCGAACGTTATGCCGCACGGGTTTGCTACCTCTGCGCCGCCATCGGGGCGCTGGTCGTCATCAAAGGCGCCATCAGCGCCGAACCCGGCATGGCCGCCTATGGAGCTTTCCTCACCCTGGTTGGTTTTAGCGGTCGCGCCCTGCTGTTTGTGATGGACATCTACGACCACCTGCGCGGTATCCCCCTGCCGCACGAGCGCGAGCTGGTGCAGGCCGTCGCCAGCCTGCGCGCCAGCGAGGCGCCGGGGCTAAACCCGCTTGACCGCCACTACCGCCGTGCCGCCGCTGAGCAGGAAGTGGTCGCCGCCGCCGAGGCGCTGGTTAAAGCACGGGGGTGGTCATGAGGCGCACTATCTGCTGCACGCCGCTGAAAAATACAGCGTTGTTTTTCAAAGCACAGGGCGCGCTGGAAAAATCACTGCGCGAAGGTGGCGCCAAAGAGGAGCAACTCCGTGAACTCGCGAGCAGATTATGTGCCGTCAAGGTGACCTGGGAAATAAACCCTACGACACAGGCGGAGTATTGCCGAAAGATGCGGTTTGAGCTGGACGGGTACGGCAAAAAATGCGCTGTTACCTACACCTTTGACAAAGCCGGACAAGTCACTGGCAAGCGCATGGAGATTCGCCAATCATGAAAACCCGCTGCCCCAACTGCGGCGCCACCCTCAGCCTTGACGCCCTCATCGCCCATGACGACGCCCGCGCCGTGCTGCGCCTGTTAGTGCAACTGGGCGGCGACCTGGCCGCCCTGACCGTGCGCTACCTCGGCCTCTTCCGCCCGGCGCAGACCGAACTCACCTTTGCCCGCGTCGCCAAACTGCTCGGCGAGCTGTTGCCGGACATCCAGGCGCAACGCATCGAGCGCAAGGGCACGGTATATGACGCACCACCCGCCGCGTGGCTGTGGGCAATGCAGGAAGTGCTGGTCACCCGCGACAGCGGCAAACTCACCCTGCCGCTGAAAAATCACGGATACCTCTACGAAGTGCTGACCCACTACCGCCCCGCCGCCGTCAGTGTGGTGACACCCGCCACCCCGGCGGACGCCGCCCCCGCTACCACCAGCAAAACCGGCGCGGCGGTAAGTGCGCTTGCCGGGATGCTCAAATGACATGCCGAAAGAAATCCACAACGCCATCATCGTTGGCCTCATCAAGCTGGTCACCCTGCGACTGCGGGGCGCGCCGCCCGCCGAAAGCGTTACCACCGTCGCCGAAGTATGGCTGGAAACACTGGCACGGCGGGATTGGCAACCCGCAGACGTTGCCCGCATCGAGTGTGCCTTCCGCCGCCTCTACGCCGAGATGACCGACTGGCCGGTACCGCGCCACTTCCTCGACTGCCTGCCCCCACCCCCCGCCCTGCCATCACCGCCACAAACCGCCCGCGACCCGAAAGAGGCTGCCGAAACCGAAGCTCTGCTTGAAAACCTTGCCCGACAATTAAAAATGGAGAACGCCCATGAACACCGAACAGAAACAGAACAAAAAAACCGCCGAAGTAGTCGGCAGCCTGATTGTGACGCTGGTAGATACCTCAATGGCGCTAAATAACAACGACCGCGAACACGCCATCGCCAACCTGCAACACGCGCAGACGCTGCTTGCTGCCACCCTCGAAACCCTCGGAGGCTGACCATGTATATCGGCAACCAAACCGCTCGCATCCACATCGGCAAAGCGCGCCTCGGCATGGATGACGACACCTACCGTGCCTTCCTGCAGCGACTCACCGGCAAAAGCAGCAGCAAGGACATGAGTACCGGACAGCGCGCCCGCGTACTGATGGAAATGACCCGCCTCGGCGCTTTCAAGGATGCCCGCCGCCCGCTCACCCGCCAGCAACGCGCCTGCCTCGGCAAATGGTACGAACTGCGCCGGTGCGGCATCGTGCAGAGCAAGGACAAAAGCAGCTTCAACCGCTATATCAAACGCTATTTCGGCAAAAACAACCTCGCCGACCTCAGCGACGGCGAAACCAACAAACTCTACAACATGCTCGAAGGCTGGCTGCAAGGCGCCACGGAGACCACATGAGCGACGACTTCCGTTTGGGCGTACAAATACCGGAGCCGGACATTAACGAGAGCGGCGAATTTTTCGCCGCCCTTGCCGACCACACCTGCAGCGCGCTTGTCGCCGCAGGCATCCCCGCCGAGACCGCCGCCGAGGCGGTCAATCGCGTGCTGGTACACCTCGCCGAGACCTTTTCCGGCGAAAAATTCTATGTCACCAAACGCCCCGCAATCTTCGCGCGCTGGATGATGGCCTACCAAGACCTGAAACGGATGCCGTCGCGCGACGTCGACCGCAAATACGGCTGGGCAGACGGCTACAGCCTGCGCGTCAAAGACAAAGTGGATGCGCTCATCCAGCGCCGCACCCAGTTGCGGCTGTCGTTCGACGACAAAAAATAAGGCAGGCACAACGCCTGCCTTAATCTTTGGCAAATCCCAAACCTGTCTAACCGCGCCAGCGGCGCCCATCCCTGAAAATCTCCCACAGCAAACGGACGACTGGCGCGTAGCTTGCAACAGCGCGCCAGCCCCCGCGGTGTGTGACCACCACGAGCAAGATCCGCTCCTCTCGCGAGAGAGGCGGCAAGCCTACCGATTAACATCAGGCGACGCAAGAGGACACATGCCGACCATGCAACACCGCTGCACCTGCAACAAACTACTCGCTGAAAGCCGTGACCTGCGCGGCACCATCGCGATTAAATGCCCACGTTGCAAGCGGCTCTATACCATCACCCACAAGAATGCCGCCGAGCGTCAGACAACAGGAGACCCTGATGCCCATGAAATATGGCAAAAACGGCTTTAAGTACCGGCCACAATATGCAGTCATCATCCGCTGCACAGACGAAACCGAGCAGCGCAACACCTACGAACGGCTGCGTGCAGAAGGTTACAGTCTCAAGGTGGTCAACGTATGACCACCATCACCATCCACCACCATTGCACCGATTTTGACAGCTACCGCGCGGCACGGGTCAAATCCCTGTTTAACGTTGAAAACGGCACCGACGTACATATCGAGGCGGCGTTACCACTGGACGCACGGCCTTGGCAAATTGGCGTCATCGTCGGGCCATCAGGCAGCGGTAAAACAAGTATCGGTAAGCGCTTGGGCAAACCTTACGCACCAGCATGGCCGCGCGATTGTCCGATTGTTGATGCTATTGCCCCCGATGGTAGTTTTGATGACGTAACCGCCGCGCTGGCCTCAGTAGGGCTTGGTACCGTCCCCAGCTGGCTGCGCCCCTACCACGTCCTTTCCAACGGTGAGCGCTTCCGTGCCAATCTTGCCCGCCTGATTTGCGAGGCGCCTGCGTTTGCCGTGCTGGACGAGTTTTCCTCCGTGGTTGACCGGCAGATTGCGCAAGTAGGCGCAGGCGCATTTGCCAAGAGCTGGCGGCGCATCGCCGGACGACCGCAAGCCGTACTACTATCCTGCCATTACGACATCCTTGATTGGATACAGCCGGACTGGGTCTTTGATACCGAGAACGGCACATTCCAATGGGGGTGGGCTAGGCAACGCCCACGCATCGACCTGGAAATATACCCTTGCCGCCAGGCCGACTGGCGCCTGTTTGCGCCGC
This sequence comes from uncultured Cardiobacterium sp., assembly GCA_963523555.1. Classification (GTDB taxonomy): domain Bacteria; phylum Pseudomonadota; class Gammaproteobacteria; order Cardiobacteriales; family Cardiobacteriaceae; genus Cardiobacterium. Next base: position 5,217 of record CAURDG010000002.1, on the reverse strand, counting down.
ATCACTATTTAGACCTGCCGCCGATGGTGGCTTCCACCCATTACATGGGGCTGGCCAGAGGACAGCCGGTGGCGCACATTGCCTTCTCCACCCGCCCCGGTATGGCCGAGGCACGAGCCTGCCGCTTGGTAGTCATGCCAGAATGGCAAGGCGCCGGCGTAGGCATGCGATTCCTCAACGGTTGCTGCCAGCTTTGGTTAGACGGCAACAACCGCTATGCGCGTCCGCTACGCACACTTTTCCACACCAGCCACCCCGGCCTTGCCGCCGCCCTGCGCCGAGACCCAAAATGGACACAAGTATCGGCGCAACTTCACGGTGGCAGTAAAGTGCGCTCACGCGCCTGCCTACAAAAAGCGATGGGGTCAGATGCCGGCACAGGCTTTGGCGGTCATTTGCGTGCTGTGCAGGGATTCCGTTACCTGGGGGATGGCGCATGAAGATAGTCATCGCCGGGCAAAAATGGCTGGCCGCCGAAATACTCGTCGCTTGCATGGCACGCGGTTATGACATATTGCTGGCCGTTACCAACCCGACTGGCAGCTTTGCCAAGGTGGCGACCAAGCAGGGCGTAGCCGTCAGCGCGCAAATTGCGGACATACCGCCCTGCGACGTCATTGTCGCAGCGCATCTGCACCAGTACCTGCCCGCGCCAATCCGCGCGCGGGCAAAAAGCGGCGTCATTGCCTACCATCCATCGCTACTACCACGACACAGAGGACGGGACGCGGTGCGCTGGGCGATACATATGCGGGAGCCAATAACGGGCGGGACGGTTTACCGGATGGACGACGGCGCAGACACGGGCGCGCTGTTGGCGCAGGACTGGTGCCACATACGGCCGGAGGATACCGCAGCGACCTTATGGCAACGGGAGCTTGCGCCGATGGGGGTGCGGTTGATGATGGACGTATTGGGAGAGATTGAGCGGGGTGGCGACGCCGCCGGTTTCCCGCAAGATGAGAGACTGGCGACATTCGAGCCGGGATTTCCGGCAGCCGCCCTTGCTGATATTTGAGACAAAGTTGCTATATTTACAACTTTTGCAACTCGCATTTATGTCGCGTTTTACCCGCAAATATTGCGCGCGGGATTAATTACCTGCCTGCCTACCACGCCCTGCACACTGCCGCGCAACAACTGCAAGCGGCAGCACAGGCGAGGGGAAGCAGCGCCCCCGCCCATGCGCCACACATCAACCTCGAACGGCTGAACAACAAACTGCTTGGCCGGAAAGCAGGCGAACGTGCCGACTACACCCCCGCCGAAAAAGCCGTGCTGGCGACCCTGTGCCAACTGGAACAGCGGGCAATCGAGCGGACGATCAACGACGGGGGCGACGACAGGCAGGCATTTCAGGCCGCCAAGAGCGCCGCCAGTGCCTATATGCGGCAATTCGGGCAAGACCTGATGGAGGCAGCATGAACACCGTGCGCATCACCATCCCCTTCTATGACAAGCCGCTGGTGTTGATTGACCACAACGAACGCCCCTTTGTTGCCATGCGCCCCATCGTGGAAGGCATGGGCATGGACTGGGCGGGGCAGCAACGCAAGCTCAAAGACCGCTTTGCTTCAACCGTAGACATTTTGTCTACGGTTGCCGACGACGGCAGGAAGCGCGCCATGCTGCCCCTCGCATGGTTGAACACCATCCACATGCCCTTGACACCACCCCCACCGCTGCGCAGAATGCCGCCCGTCGCTATATGCGGCACGGGTTTGACAGCCCGAAATTACAACGGCAGACATGCCGCACCTCGCGGTTTTTTCATGCCTGCAATACCCCTTTGCGGAACCTTCTATGGGTGGCAAGGGGGCGGGGGGCTTATGCCCGCTGGGTTCGTTGTATCCAGTCTGTCAACCCGTCCTTTTGTCGCCCGCCCTGCGTTTGACAGCGCAACACGGGCAAGCATCTACAACGCAAAGGACACCCCATGAACCTCAATACCAGCCGTTTTAGCGGCCTCTCTACCCTGCTTGCCAACCCTGCCCATCTGGCTGCCCTGCGCAAGTTTTCCACTGACACCACCGCCACCGCTGCGGATTACGGCCTCACCGCCAAAGACCTTTCCTACCTTGGCAGCGCCTGCGAATGCGCGCTGATAGACCTGGGCGACCTGCTGGAAACCTTTGCCCGTATGCACATGGACTGGCAAGGCGGCCACCAGGACACCGACCCCGAAGCCGTCGCCCGCGCCATGACGACGCTGACCGCCCTCTGTGGCGGGCTGATACCGGAAATATCCCTTATTGCCCGCGATATTGCCGACGCGGAAGGGGGGCAGGCATGAAATACACCGAACACCTGCAAGCCTTCGCCCTACTGCCGCGCATCCTCGAAAGCATCCAGCGCCTGCCGCTGGACGAACTCGAAGCCATTGCCGACGACATGAATGCGGAAAGCAACGGGGCAGCCGCCATGCTGGACGCACACACTGCCCGCATCAAGGACTTTTACGCCGCCATCGAACGCGAGCGGAAGGAGCGCACCCATGCGATACAGTGACCGTGCCGATACCATCCGCGCCGCTGCGCGCGGCCAATGGCGGCAGATACACGCCGCCCTCGGCATCCCGCCTGAAACCCTGACCGACCGCCATCAACCCTGCCCCTGCTGTGGCGGACGCGACCGCTTCCGCTACGACGACAAGGACGGCAGCGGCAGCTTCATCTGTTCGCACTTCGCCAATGGCGGGGGCGACGGCTTCCACTTGGTAGAACACTACCTCGATTGCGGCTTTCCCGCCGCCCTGCGCGCCGTGGCGGGCATATTGGGCATGGGGGAAGGGGGATATACCGCCCCGCCCCTGAAACGCCCTGCAAGCCCTTCTGTGCTGCGCAAAGACCAAAGCGGCAGGATTGCCCGCCTGTGGGCGGAAAGCGCCCCTATCGCCCCGCATGACCCGGTAAGCGGCTATCTGCGCGGGCGGGGGCTGTCTGACTTTGCGGGCGCGGCCTTGCGCTACCACCCCGCCCTGCCGTACTGGGACACCAGCGGCACCGTCCCCGTCCATGTGGGCGATTACCCCGCCATGCTGGCGTCCATCACCAACAACAGCGGGCAACAGGGCATACACCGCACATGGATACGGGACGGGCGCAAGCTGGCGAAGAAAATGCTGGCGAACACGCCGGGCAGCACCAAAGGCTGCGCCATCCGCCTCTTCCCGGCCACTGACCGCCTCGCCGTGACAGAAGGCATAGAAAACGCCCTTGCCGCCCATGAACTGTCCGGCTTGCCCGCCTGGGCGTGTATGAGTGCGGGCGGACTGGCTGCCCTCGACCTGCCGAACGTGCAAAACCTCTATATCTACTGCGACGCCGACCCCGTAGGCATGGACGCGGGGCGGCGCCTCGCTGACCGTGCCACGCGGGCGGGCATCACCGTGCGCCTGTGCCACGCTGAAACAGGCGACGCCCTCGACGCCCTGAACAGGAGCCGCCATGAACACCATTAAAGCCCTGGGGCTGGAAAGCCTTGTCAACCCGGACAGTAACGACGTCCACCAACTGCGCCCGTACTACGAAAACGGCCACAAGGGGGTGCAATACATCGGCCTGGACGGTAACGGCGACTATGCCCCGCCTGTGCGGCTGGCCGACCCCATCGCCATCATCGGGCGGGGGCGGGACGAAAGCGGGCAGCATTACCGCCTGATAGAGTGGCAGCGCGACGGCAAGACCTGCCGCGACGCCCTGCCCATGGCGGACATCGGCACTCCCGCCTGCTGGGCGCGCCTGCAAGGGCATGGCATCACCATCCATGCGGGCAGACGCAAACGGGAACTGCTGGCCGACTACCTGCAAGGCGAAGGCAGCCGTGATAACTGGCACATCACCGCCCGCGCGGGCTGGCATGAAGGCGCCTACATCCTGCCATCCGGGGAAGTCTTGGGCGGCGAACGCATCCACTACCACGGCGATACCTCGCAAGCGGCGTACTACCGCGAGCGGGGCAGCCTCGAAGAATGGAAGGCGCACATTGCCCGCTACGCCAACGGCAACAGCCGCCTCACCCTCGCTATTGGCTGCGCCCTCGCCGCACCACTGCTGCGCCTGCTGGACATCAACGGCGGGGGCTTCCACCTCTACGGCGATTCATCCTGTGGCAAGACCACCGCCGCCAAAGTGGCGCTATCCGTATGGGGCAACCCCGACGAGCTGACCCTGACATGGGAAGGTACCAGCCACGGCTTCAGCAACACCGCTGCCGCGAGGAACGACGGCTTGCTGGTGCTAGACGAAATCGGACAAGCCCGCCCGCATGTTGTCGCCCAGACTGCGTACAGCGTGATTAATGGCATCGGGAAAATACAGGGACACAAAGACGGCGGGAACCGGGCGATCATGAAGTGGCGGGTGCTCTTGCTCTCGACCGGGGAAAAGACCCTGGAAGGCTTTGCCGGACAGTGGGAAGCGGGACAGGCAACGCGCCTGCCGTCCATCCCTGCGGACGCCGGGGAAAAACTGGGCATCTACGACACCCTGCATGATCACAACACGGGGCAAGAGCTATCCGAATACCTGACCGACGCCGCCAGCCGCTACCACGGCACGGCAGGGCGGGCATTCATCGCGGAACTGATGAAAGACACCGCCCACGCCAAAGAAGCCGCAAGAGAAGCCATGAAGGGTTTTTACACGGGCAAACTGGGCGGGCAGGCGCACCGCGTCGCCCAACGCTTTGCCGCCGTCTATGCCGCCCTTACCCTCGCCCGCCCGCTGTTAGGCATCGACCCCGAACCCGTCCGCCAGTGCTTCCACGCCTGGAAGGAACTGGAAGGCACGGGCAACCGGGAAAGCCGCATCATCATCGAGCGGGCGGCAGACTTCATGCAACAGAACGGCACCAGCCCGCGCTTTGCCCCCTGGGGCGCCACGCAAACCTTCCCCGACCATGCGGGCTACCGCAACGGGGACGAGTACTGGATTATCCCGCCCGTATTCAAGGCGGAAATATGCGGCACCGCCAGCAATGCGGAAGTGCGGCGCGTATGCGAAACCCTGCACGGCATCGGCTGGCTGAAAAAAGCGGAGGCCGGGCGCTACCCCGCCAAACGCTACGGCAGGGGGCGCTTCTACGTCCTGATAGGTATCACCCCGCCGGAAGACTGGGACGACGACTAACCCAAACGACCCCGCCCCGCGCGGGGTTTTTTGTGGCGTAATGGACAAAACGGGTGCTAAAAAACGCCGCAGCCCTTACGCTGTAAGG
>CAURDG010000001.1:0-48350 GCA_963523555.1 uncultured Cardiobacterium sp. | reverse complement strand
TAATATTGACCTATTATTTAATATCTGTATGAATAATTAAGTACATTAGCCATAGCTCCTTTTTGTCCTATAACGCCTGGAAAAACGCCCCAGCCCTAGCCCTGTGGGAAATCTGGCCGCAACACGTTGCCGGGTAAACGTTGCTGTCTGTGTGTAACCGCGTTTCCTGACAATCGCACGGTACTTCTCTCCGCGCTTCTGGATGGTTGCCATAACTCCCCCTAGTTCCTGGTACGCACATGGTGCGGTCGGGGCGCAAAAAACAGGGGTGAAATGGCAAGAAAAAACCGCCTAAGCAGGCGGTTTTTAAGGAAATTATAGATAATTAAGGGGAGTTGATGGTGCCCGGAGCCTGTGCCGCACCGCATGTCAACCATGCGGGATGCCGCGCCGTGCTTGTCCCCATTATTCGTCATTAGTCCCCATTATTTGCTATTCTGCGGCAAATTGTCCCCAGATTTGCCCCTATGCCGTCAGCAGAAAAAATCGGGAAACGCTGGAAAGGCGTCGCCCGCAGAATGGTCAATGGCGAGAAGTTGAAGCGTACCAAAAACTTCGACACCAAGCGCGAGGCGCTCGCGTGGGCGCGCGCTGAAGAGGAGCGGTTGGAGGTCGGGATTGATTCCAGCGCATTGGAGGCCCTACCCTTCTCTTACCTCATCCGCCGTTACCTCGCCGAGGTGACGCCGCAAAAGAAGTCAGCGCGCAATGAAAGGTTGCGCCTCAACCGCTTCCTCGCCGATTATCCCCACCTCGCACGCAAACCGGTATCGAAGTTCGGGCGTCAGGATGTGGTCACCTGGAAGGAACATCGTAGCCAGTGTGTTTCCCCGGCGACAGTGACGCGCGAGTGGAATAATTTGAGCGCGATTTTTTCTTACGCGCAGAAGGATTGGGGGCTGCCTTTGCCGGAAAATCCCTTCCACATGGTGCGCAGGCCAAAGGGTGCCGCACCTCGCAACCAGCGCATCAGCGCCGAGGTCGCGCAGGCCATCGTTGAGGCGCTGGGTTATGACGGCCATCGGCCACCGAAGCAGCAGCGCGAGAAGGTCGCCTGGGCGTTTCTTTTTGCCATTGAAACGGCGATGCGTTGCGGCGAGATTTGCAAACTCACGGCGGAGGATATACGCGACGGTATCGCCCATCTGCGCGACACCAAGAATGGTGATGACCGTTTTGTGCCGCTGTCGCCGGAAGCACGACGGCTGCTTTCGTTGGTCGAGGTGCCGCTGGGGATTACGCCCGCCCAGGTTGACGCCCTCTTCCGCAAGTACCGTCCGGCAGAGTTGGCGCATATCCGCTTTCACGATACGCGCCATGAAGCCCTTTCGCGCATGGCGCAGAAGGTGCATAACCCAATGACTTTGGCCAAAATCAGTGGCCACAAGGATGTGAAGATTCTGCTCAATACTTACTACAACCCGCAGGGCGAAGACCTTGCGGGGTTGCTGGATTAGCGAAGTGAGAAAATCTCACTACGGACACGGCTTGCACGGCGGCGGCGCGGGTGGGCATTCTTTTGCTTCTGCGATGGTCGCCTGCCACTGCTCAGGGTTCACCTGGAATTGCACCATGCCCACGGGTTTGCCGTTTTCGTACACGTCGCCAATATAGCGCCCGTGCAGGTTGTACATCAACTCGCCCCAGGTAATGCAGACGTTTTCCCCGTCAATGATCGCGGGGTATTCTATTTCGTATTCCCGCCTGCCCGCGCGGCGCAGGCGGATAACGACTCCGCCGCTTGGGTAGGCGTGGCGTCCGCAGGCACCGTGGAAGGTGATGCAGGTTTGTTTGTCGTCTTCGCTCAGGATAATCGGGGTGATGCTCATGGTTGTGTCTCATTTTCGGCGTTTTTTGATGCACAAATGGTTTTGTGCGTCGTGGATGGCTATAAAAAAGACGCCCCGTGTGGGGCGTCTGTTGTGATATGGCAGCTCTTTATTTTATTTGTTCAATCCGTTTTTGGTATTCAGAAAGTAGTTCTGTGTAAAGTTGTTTGTAGCTGGCGTCTATTTTTTGTATCAGTTTGGAGTTACGGGTATGGATGCGGTCTGCTTCATCAACCAACCGGTCTGTAACAGCTTTTTTGAATTCCAGCCATGCCCGGGCGAATTCTGTTGTGCTGTTGCCAAGGTAGTTGTGATGTTTGGCAAATATGGCCGTCATGTCAATAAGTTCCATGAGGGTGTAATGGTCTTTCCCGGTCTTGCCGTAATAATCTATGGCGGCAGTCTTGATGTCGGCGAGATTTTGGCGCAGATGTTCGTAGTTGTCTTTTTCCCGGCTGCGAGTGAAATTCTGTTCTGCCACGATGCGCGCGTTACGCCAACCGCGTATGTTGATTACGGCAACCACGCCCCAACCAATGACTGTCAGTATCGGTGCTGCCCAAGGTAGCAGGTCGCGCATTATTTGTCCTGCGCTGCCACTTTCGCGGCGTCTGCGATGTATCCCTTGATTTCGGAGCGCAGCAGTTCGTCTGCGGTGTCAAACTCCAGCCGTTTTTCTATTTCGTTGGCACTCAGGACGTGTTCTCGCACCAGTCCGCCAAAGGCTTCTTCCAGGAAGGAAGAACCGTAGCCGTATGTGCCATCCATCACGAGGCGGATTTTGTCGCTTTTATCCAGTTCTTCTTTAAGGATTTCCCGGAAACCCTCACCGCTGCCAGGTCCGTTTTTTTTGTAACGGCCTGCCGGGTACGGGGTGTACTCGCGGGCGATGTCGTAGGTTCTAATGCTTTCGTTCATGCTTCACCCCTGTGGGGATACTCCAGTAGAGAATGGTACCATTGATTGAAAAAGGAAATTTTACTTTAACCCCTCTTTTAGGGGTTCGAGAGTGTAGCATACTCTGTCCGCGTTTGATGCAATACCCGCCTCGGTTGCTCCAAATCCACAACCTGGAACGTGATGTTGTTTGTGCAAGATGACATATCTGGGCTATCCCTTTACCACGATGCGCTGCCCCCGTTGAGGTAACGGTGTGTTCACCTTCCAAGGCGGCGTCCACTACGACCTTAAGTACTTCGTCATCCGTCCAAGGTTTTTTACCAAATATTTCAATGAGTTTATGTTTTACAGACTTGTTTTTTGACAAGTCTTGTTCTTTTAATGACTTGGAAAAGCCAATGCCCAAATCTGCTAGCGCGATATGTAGTTCTTCATCTTTACGTTGAGAAAACATCCACCATTTCTGCCCTTCTGCAAAGGCTTTTTTACAACAGAAAAAGTCATCCCGCGAACCAGAATAGCCATGCGAAATACTGTTATCAATGGCTTCCGTAACAGGTGTGTACAATCCAATATCTCCTGTCTGTTTCATTAATATTTCCCATCCCACCGGCTTAGTATTAGTGTTTTGTAACACCACCCAATGCACTACGGTTTCATCTGAAATTTCAGGATATTGTGGTTGCTTCTTGCCTAACAGTTCATAGAATCCGATTTTACGGAGTACCTGCGCACAACGACGGTTCGACGGCTGCTTGATGGTAAAAACGGTTTTTCCGCGCAGGCGGTTAATAACATCTAGTTCAGCGAAGAGCAGCAGCATTCCTTCTGGCGTTATGGTGTCAACTTTGGAGAAGTCAAGAATGACCCGATGTATTTCGCAACTTTTTACCCACCGTTTAATGTTATTGATGGCCTTGCATAGCGCAGTGTGCCCTTCTTCTTTTTGCAGGGTCATTATGGATGGCAGGAGGATAGTTCGTGATTGTTCTTTGTCGTATCTGGCACCATGTTTTTGCCGCTTTGCCATTTCTCTTTTGTTTGCACATAGAAGCCTTTTTTTGTATTTATCGGTAAGTTTCTTCACACATCGCCCTAAACAGTCGGTAATATTGTTTATTGTAACACTTGTCGTTTTCTTCTTGTCTTGCGAAATTGACGTGTCCAGGGGCTGCGGTGGGGCAAGCCCACCCTACAACGGCGGCTATTTCCGCCGCCCGGTTTGGGTTTCAAATTCTTGTACCATGCCGCGCTGGAGGTTAAGCATGGCGTCGTTGTATTCCCGCTCCATGGTCTGCCGTTCGTCGCCCGTCAGCATTTGCCGCAGTTGTTTGCGCTGTTTGCGCAGTCGTTGCAGTTGTTTTTCTACGGCGTCAAAGCGTGCCTGCCAGTACACGTCATCTTCGTATTTTGTCTCGTTTTTGCCGCGCATCGCCGCGTTCATGTAGCGGGCGCTGCCGTCTTTCACCGCGTCGCGGTAGGCGTAGTAGCGTTCGCGGTCTTCGGTCGGTGCGCCCTGGACGAAGCCGCCGATGACCGGCGCCGCTTTGTACCAGCTCGCCGCGCGATAAAGACGTGCCAATGAATCAGCAGGCGGCGTATTTCATACTGCGTGCTTTGGGCTACTCAGGAAAGCAGACGGTGCATGGCTCCAGAAAAGTTTTCTCGACCCGAGCGAACGAGAGCGGGCTGTGGGAGAACAAGCTAATAGAAAAGCAGCTTTCCCACATCCCGCGTGAGATAGAAGCAGTTTACGACCACTCCTCCATGATTGAGCCTCGCCGACGCATGATGGAGTGGTGGGCCGATCAGGTCATGCAGTGGCGGGGATTGGTCTAAGCCGACCGCTACACCTTGATTTCCGCCCACGCCACTGCCGGGGCTTCGCCTTCGATTTCCAGGGTGTAGGCGTTGTAGTACACGTGCTGGCCGATTTGTCCTTGTCCCGTGAGGACGACCACAGAGCCGGTCGGGGTTTCGGCTACCCACACGTTTGCGCCTTTGCCGCCGGTGATTTTCGCGGTCATGCGCCGTTTGGGGTTGAGCAGGCTCTCGAATTGCTGGCGGATGTTCATATCAGTCCCCCATGTAGCGGTCAATGGTGAGGGTTTGCGTGACCACCGGCGCGTTGTTGTCCAGTGTCACGTCCACCTGCACGCCTTTGATGACACCCTGCCATGTTTTCCCCGCTTCGGTAAAGGCCCACACTGCGCCGAGGCTCGCCAGCGGCAGTTGGTATTTTTCTGCCCACGGCAGGGCGACGGTCTCGATTTTGTGCGTACCGGTTTCGGACAGGGCATGGATGCCTGCGGCACGGTGTGCGGTTTCGTCGGTGTAAAGCGCATGTTCGCGTAGCGCCGCTTCCGGGGTTTGGTCGGTGCCCTCGCGCCACACCAGCGCGCCTTTGGCGGTTGCGCCTTTGCCGACCACGCGCACGCCGTTGCAGCGCTCGCTGATGCGGCGTTGTCCCGACACGCTCAAGATCAGGTTGGACGGGATGGTCAGCGTTGGTGTCGGTTTTTCCCATGCGGCTTTTTGCCACACCGGGCGCACAAAGAGTTGCGGCTCGTAGGGATGGCTCTCGACAAAGGCACCGATGGTCTGCGCGATGTCCATCACCACGGCGATGGGCGTTTGTCCGCTCACGGTGTAGTTGTCGCCCGACACCAGCCAGTCCACCGCGTCCCAGCCCGCGATGGTGTAGGGCGTCGGCTGCAACTGTTCGTCGGCGATTTGCCGTGCGTAGCGGCTCTGCTCGTATTTGATGTGGCGGCCTTGTGTGTAGTCCGCGCCCAGTTTGGCGGTGATAGATCTGCCCGTGATGGTGTAGCTGTGGCCGATGAAGCGCCGCGTGTCACGGTAGTCTTCGGCGAGGATGTCCCAGCGCTGGTGGTTGATGCGCAGGGTGATGACGGCCTCGTCGCCCGCCTTGCGCGTGTCCATTTGCAGTTTGGCAAAGTCGGCGGGGGCGAGGGTGAGGTCGCCCTGCCAGCAGTAGCCGTCGGTGTCGGCTTTGAGGGTAAGGGCGAGGATTTGTAAGGTCTGGCCGTTATATTCGGCGCTGATTCTGTTGTGCATGATGTATCCGGGCAGGGTGGGCAGGTCGGTGGTGTCGCTGTCGTGCCAGCAGCGCAGCGGCAGTGGCAGGCGGCTGGGGTCGCGATTGATGCGGCGCCGCGTAAACGGCAGCGGCAGGCGGTGCGATGGCGGTCGCACCCGGCAGGGCGAGACGTCCGGCGGCGGTGGCGGTAGCGGGATGGGGTAATACTCGCAGGGTGGACGCACGGCGCGTTGGTAGCGCAGGTGGTGGCAGTTGATGAGTGGCGGCGCCCAGCCGTGCTGGCGGTTGCAGTTGACAAGCGGCGGGGCGATGGTGATGCGCGGTGTCTTGCAGCCTTTGAGCAGGGGATTGCCCGGCTGCATGGCGCTTGCGCAGTTGGCCAGCGGTGGCGCAGTGCCGATTGAGGGGATAGCGCAGTTGCCCAGGCGCGGGTAGGCGTTGAGGGTGATGGGCAGGCAGGTGGCGAGGCGGTAGGTCGGTGTGGTTGCGGCCTGGGTGCAGGCGGTGAGCGACGGTAATCCGGCGATGGTAAACATCATGCAGCGCACCACATCCACCATCGGCGAGTGGTTCGCGGGCAGGCAGGCGGCGACGGGGCTGACGCGGGTGTGCTGTTCAAGGCAGGTGGTCACATCTACTGTCGGCGCCGTTGCCACCGCAGCGCAGCCGCTGATTTTCACCCACTTTGGCTGTGGCTTGGGACCGGGGGCGTCGCCCACACGGCGGGTAAAGGGCAGCGGCAGTTTGTCCGATGCCTGTTTGCCGGTGCGGGTGACAAAGCTGATCGGCAGTTTGCTGACGTCTATTGCCATGCGCGCCATACCTCGCGCTGTTCGGCGATAGTCAGGTTATTGGCCGGGCGCAGCTGGTCGTAGCAGACCGGTTCGTAGTGCCCCTGCGGGTGCCGCGCCATGAGGACGTAGCGCCGCGTGGGGTCAAGGTAGGGCACGAGGTAATGACCGCTCGCGAGCGAACGGGAGCGCTGTACTAGCAGCATGGTGCGCGCATCAAAGACGTAGAGGTTGCCGACGGCGCCTTGCCCGGCGACGGTCACGATGCCGTCGTCCTGACCGGCGAGGTAACCCCGGTGGTCGGGGATGTAGTGCGGTTCGAGCAGCATGTCAGTACCGCCATTTGTCGGTGCGGATGATGAGGCGGGCGAAGTTTTTCGGGAGGTCTGACCAGCCATAGCTGTGCAGCACGGTGTATGGGGTGCCGTCGTCGCTGATTTCGGTCAGGTTATCGGCGGCGCGGGTGCTAGTGTGGATGCCTGGCACGGGGTAAAGCAGCCCACCGCGCTGCATGAGGACGGGGGCAAGGTACTGCCCCGCTGTTTCGCGCGGGCGGCCAAAGAGACTGAGGAAGTCCTGTTCTGCCGCGCCGTCCCCGTCGCGGTAGCTCCTGGCTTTGACGCTGGTGTTGGCGTTGTTGTAGTGGAACAGGCTGCTGGTCGAGCCATCGCTGTATGTGCCGCCGCTGTGCGCGAGCAGCAGGCAACGGCTGCCGTCGTGCGCGCTCGCGGTGTCGCCGTAGAACAGCATTTGGCCGTTGCGCCCGGCGCTGTCGTAGCCGCTTTCCACCCAGATGGTGGCGCTGCGTTCGCTGGCAATGACCGCCCAGCGCCCGGTCGGGTTGCTCACCGCGTATTTGTAGGGAAGCCCGAGGTCGAGGATTTTTTCCCCGGTGTCTATGCCCGTCATTTCGCGGTAGGCCCGGACTTCTGCCTTGCCGCTGCCTGTGTCCTTGATGCGCAGGTAGCTGTCGTGTTCGCCCGCGTGTTTGGGGGCAAAGACACGGGTGTTGCTGGCGGCGTCTTCGTAGGGCAGGGTCCAGCCTGCGCCGTGTTTCGCGCCGTAGCCGGTGACGAGGCAGGCTTTGAGGATAACGCCGAGGTTGGCGTTGGTGAGTACCGGCGCCTGGTCGTCGCTGGAGAGGTAGAGCGTGACCGGCATTTCGATGTTGTTGACGTACATGTTGCCTCCTAAATCTCGGTGGTGTTGCCTTTGAGACAGACCATAAAGCCGTCCGTGGTGTTCTGCCGCCTGGCGGATGGTTGCACGGCGCGAATGACCCAGACGCCCATGTGGGTACCGTAGGTGTTGAAGCGGACAGCGTTGCCAGCCGCCCAGGCCGAGGCGCCGTTGGTGATGCCAAACGCCCCTTTCGGCAGGGTGAAATAGGGTTTGCCGGTGGCGGGGTTGATGGGTGCTAAATCGGAGAGGGTGTCAAACTTGCCGACAAAGCCGACCGCCTCGCTGTAGAGCTCGAACTGGTTGCCGTCCTTGAAGACGATTGCCCAGCGGTCGGTGACGGCGCCATCGTCGCTGAGGCGGAAAGGAAAGTCCTTGCTGTTGAGCCTCGCTGCGATGGTGTCACCCCGGGGGGCGTCATCCCAGATATTGTCAAAGTTTTTCTGTGAAAACGGCGGCGAGACACGGCATTGCAAATCACCCCCTATCAGCGCGCTGCTGATGTGGGTTTCGTTTTTGGGGTAGTCGCGGCGGATGGGGAATTGCAGCGTCAACGTGCCGTCGATGTCCACGGCAGTGATGCGGTTTTCTTCTTCGCGCGAATGTCCGGCCTTGATCGGCAGGGTGTAGGCAGAGAGGTCAAGCGGGCTCGCCCAGGTGATTTTCCCGCTTTGCAGGTCATAGTCGTACCACTTGGCGTCAATCGGCACCCCTTTCGCGTCGCGCAGGCAGATGTCATCCAGATCGTTACGACTGAGTTGCACGGTCTGCCCGGCGGTGTGGGCGCTGCCGAGGTCGTCTTCCAGACGGTGACCGATGACAATCATGTCGCCACGCCGGAAGATGGGCACTCGCCCGTCAGGGGGCAGGCGCACCGCATCAATACCGATGACGGCGGTGTCCAGCGGCAGGTAGGCGTAGCTGACTGCCGAGTAGGTCATGATGTCGGCATAGACCGGGATGGGTTGCCAGATTTTGCCGTTATCCACCGCGTTGGGGTTGTACCAGTATTTGTCTTCATTCCCGGCAGCATCCACCAGCTGGCCGAAGCGGACGCGCACCACGCCCGTTTCGTAATCGATATACCCTTCGATGCCTGCGCCTTCGATTTTGCCGCCTGCATCCGCGCGCACGGTTTTGACGCTGCCGCCGAGAGGCGTGTAGGCGATGACGATGGATTGCGGTCGTACCGGGGCGGACGGCACCCGCCACACCGCAGAATCGACAGGGTTGCCTGTTGCCGTTCCCGCCAGCGATTGCAAGACGACGCTTGTCCCGCCTGCCAGCTCCACGGTGGCGATGCCGGTCTCGTAGTTGATGGTGCCCGCTTTGGTGGCAGCACCGGTAGCAGTATTCATGCGGTAATAGAGGTTGCCGCTACGGTCGGTATAGGTCTCACCGCCAAGGGTGAAGCGCACACTGCCGGGGACAATGCGCTCGCTGTAGGTGGGCATCAGGTCAATGGCAAGAACACCACTGGTGAGCGTTTTTGTCCGTGCATCTTCGCTTTGCTGTCCGCGAAAGCTGGTCGTCACAAGAAAGCTGTCATCTATCGGTGCCGAGGCCAGTGCGGGGACGTATTCGTAATGGTCGAAGAGCAGGCGGTAGAAGGGCACGACGGTCTGCATGATGTCCGCCCCCTTGAAGATGCCCGTCGGGCGCAGGTGCTGCCCGGTGATTTTTTCGCCAACCGGCTCCTTGCGGTAGATGGGTTTGGGGATTTTAACGGTGGTGTCCGGCTTGAATTTGACGATGCCGCGTGTGTAGTCAATCGTGCCATATTCCGTGCCGTCGTCGTCCACCACTTTGCCTGCGCCGTCGTCATGCACGGTCTTGTAGGGGTCAACCAGGCAGGCGGACATACGGACAGGGGTATCCAGCGGCCCTTCGTAGCGTCCCGCCTGGCGCAGATATGCCTCGCCCTCCTGCACTTTGCGGTCGTAGTCTTCTATCAGGAGGTTCCAGGTCATGCGGAAGCTGCGCGGCTTGATTTGTGTCTGCCCAAGATTGAGGCTGACCATGCCCTGACCGTCGCGCAGCGGTGCCTTGAATTCTTTGTTTTGCGGCTCGCCCACCGAGTATTGTGCCTGCACGTCAAGGCGCTGTTCGCCGCCGGGGAAAGAGCTGAGGCGAATGTCGCCCGTGCGGTAATCAATTGTGCCCTGCCAGGCCCCCGTGATGTTACCCGCGCCGTCATCCTGCGCGGCTTTGGCGCCATTGTCCGTCCATGCCAGTCTGAGGCTGCCAGGGGCAACCCCTGCTTCGGTTTTGAGTAGCATTGTCGCTTGCGGGCGCTCACTACTGCGGTTGTTTACCGTCGCCGTTGTTCCCCAGGTGTAGAGGATTTCACTGCCGACATCAGGCAATTCGCCGCAGGTGATGGAGACGGTGCCTGTCCCATAGTTGAGGCTGCCGCTGCCGTGCGCTGCCCCCGCGCCACGCAAGGCACCGCTGCCGTCGTCGCGCAGATCGTACCAGCGCCCCTGCGCACGGTAGGAGACTTGCAGGCTGCCCGGCGCCGGGGCGGGGTTGATGGTCTGCACGTAGTTGTAGCCCCGGTTGTTGTTGACGATGGTGATGCTGGCGCTGTCGGCTACCTGGATGTATTCGGCAGCGGCGCGGAATGTCGCCTGCCAGGTGCTACCGCCGCTGAGGTATTGGCTAAAGCTGAGCACACCGCGCGGGTAGTCGATACTGCCCACGGCCTGATCGCCTGCGTACAAGGTACCGCCACGGTCGGTGACAGTGCTGCCGCCTGCGGTGAGCTGGAGTGAGCCGGGCAGGATGGCGTTGCCCAGGTGGACGTTTTTGCCTTCATCCAGCGGTGTGCTGGCAGTGCAGATGACGCTGCCGCCCGAGGAAGCCGCCAGTATTTGTGCCTGCCCGGCGGCAGTAAGGTCGGTCAGCGCCGTTTCCACTTGCGCCGTCGGCACCAGTTTTTCCATCAGGGTCGGCACGCGGATTTTGAGCGCCTGCGCTTTCGCGTCCGCTGTCAGCGGCTTGACCCCGTAATACTGCGCCCCATCGGCAATGTGGGTTTCCCTGATTTTGCATGGCGGGGTAGCCTTGCCCGGCTCCGGATAATCTACCCCGATAAAGTCGGTAGTGAGTGCGGTCGAGGTTTCCATCTTCACCACCGTTTTCACGAATTCTTTGCCGTCCGGGGTGGTAAAGGTGCGGTCTTCGCTGCTAACGCGGATGACCTGTACATACTGCTCAACGGCGGGATAGCCCGCCTTGTCCTGACGCAGACAGTACACATCACCAATCAGTGGCAGCGGCTCGCCGGGGCGCTGATAGGCCTGGACAATGCGCGAGCCGAGCGACTGCGTCGAGAGCAGGGTCATGCGCGATTCAATCGTGGCAACGGCATAGGCTTCGATGCGCTTGATGATGTCTTTGCGCAATTCGCCGTAGCGTACCCCCTTGTAGAGCAGATAGCTGA
Organism: uncultured Cardiobacterium sp.; assembly: GCA_963523555.1. Classification (GTDB taxonomy): domain Bacteria; phylum Pseudomonadota; class Gammaproteobacteria; order Cardiobacteriales; family Cardiobacteriaceae; genus Cardiobacterium. The sequence goes on along the minus strand of CAURDG010000001.1, from coordinate 37,145 downwards.
CGTTCTCCGCTTTTGGCGGGCGCGAGATAATCATGTGTGCGCCGCCGAGCGGGATGTTCTCCGGCACCCGCACCGCGCCGTGGACACTGCGCAGGTTAAGTGCGCCGACGGTGCGCGCCACGTCGGAAATGGGCGTAAACAGTTCGTTCTCGCGTCCGGTGAGCGGGTCTTTCACCATCAGTCCGCCGCCGTCGGCGGAGTCGTCAAGGCGTTCGGTCGGGTAGATTTGCAGGTTTTGCTTGGTGAGGGCGGTGTGTTTTTGTGGCATGAGTCTTCCTTTTGGGCATTAAAAAAGCCCGCATAAGCGGGCTGGGGCAAGAGGCGGAATTCAGGAGATGGGGTTGAGGGCAATTTTCACGCCAAGGGCGGCAAGGATTTTGCTGAGCGCTGCGGCTTCCTGCAGGGTTTTGTCCAGACTTTCCTGCGGTAATCCGGCAGCCCGGGCAAGGTCGGCCATGCCGCGCGCTCGAGCGGCAATCCGGATGGCATCCGTGAGGATGCTGTTATCACCGTATTCTGCCGCTTCTTCCGCCGCTACTTGCAAGTAAGCGGTAATTTGTGCCTCGTTATGCAGGTAATCAACGGGGTCAAAGGGGGCTGTTTTGGTCATGGTTTCATTTCCTCGCGCATTTGTCGGGCTTTACGAATATCGGCTTGTTGGCTGCTTTTGTCCCCACCCACCAGCATGATGATCAGTACACTGTCCCGGATGGTGTAGTAGAGGCGGTAGCCCTTGCCTTCGTTTATCCGCATTTCACTGATTCCACCGCCAACGCTTTTGTGGTCACCAAGATTGCCATTTTGAGCGCGTGTCAGGCGGGTGATGATTTTTGCCCGTGCGCGGTCATCTTTAAGGGCGTCCAGCCAGTCGTTGAAGATGTCGGTTCTTTCGATGGTGTAGGTCATGGCGTCAGTATGTCCCGTGCAGTATCCGCTGACAAGGTTTATATCGTCAGCAAATGAACCTGCACCGCTTCGTACTGCGCCGCGCCGTCTTCGGGGCTGGCGTAGTTGACGGGGGTGGTGTTGGACAGTGCAGGACGGGCAAAGCAGGTGTTGTAGCTGCGCCCGTCCGGGGTGGTCAGCGTCATTTCCAGTTCGGGCACATCCGCCCAGGCAGCCAGCGTGAGCAGCGTGGCACGGGGCAGCCATATCCACTCGCCGCCGAGGGTGATAGGCCGACCAGCGAGCATCGTCCCCTGCTGGATGATGGCGGCGCCACCGAGGCTGTATTGCACGTTGCTCTGCGCCAGCGCCTGCCAGTCGAATTCGTCCGTCCAGCGCATGTCGCCGGGCAGTTCGAGGGGGGCGGATGTGTCTTTACGGGTGAGTGTCCAATGCATCAGGTCCTCCGTTTCATTTCGTCGTGCAGTTCGCGGGCGAGGTCATCCCGGCCTTCGCGCCGCGCCTTGGCTATCCGGGCGTCAAAGGCATCCGCCACTTCGGCAGCGGTATAACCGCGTCCATTACTGCCCGTATTACCGTTGCTGCTGCGTCCGTTGTTGTTACTCGCCTGCTGGCGCTGCTGTTCTTCAGCTTTCTTCGCCGCTGCCTGCTGCTGTTTTTCGCGTCCGATTTGCTGTTGCAGGTCAAGGGCGCGGCGGTATTGGGCAATCTCTTCGGCGTTATTGCGCAGTTCTGCCTCATGCAGCTTGGCGTTGAGTTCGCGCAGTTTGCGTTCCTGTTCCAGCGCCGCCGTCTTGCTGTTGTCCCCCCGGAGTTGTGCCAGCTCGGCTTCCAGGCTGTCGGCGCTATCCCTCGCCTGTTCTTCCAACTCTTTGAGCTTTTGCCGCGCTTCGTCGATAGCGGCGTGCAGGTTGTTGAGGGTGGTACTGTCCAGTTGCGCGATGCGGCTGGAGGCGGCATGGGTGGCCTCGGCAATGTCCTGCATGGAAACGGTGCCGTCGCTGATTTTCTGGGTGAGGTTATCGGTTGCGGCCACCGCTTTTTCGGTGTCCTTGATGTATTCGTCCGCCGCCCGCGCCTGTTTGACCACCAAATCAAAGTAGCCCTGCGTCCCCGTGGTCACGTTGTCGTTCATGCGGTTTAACGCGTCGTCCAGGTTGGCAATGCCCTCTGCGCTGAGTTTGCTGGCATCGTAGAGGGCGCGGCCACGGTTCGCCGCTTTGCCGGTGGCTTCCGCGTTTTTCTCTTTCGCTTCGCTGTTTTTGTCCAGCGCCTCTTTTTCTGCTTCCGCCGCCTTGCGCTCCGCTTCGGCTTCTTTTTCTTTCGCGTCCGCTGCCACTTTCGATACCTCGGCGCTCTCGCGGGTGGCTTCGTTGCTCTGTTTCGTTGCTTCGCGCATCGCATTTGCTGCCTCTGCGCCGCCCTGCATCCCGGCACGCAGGATTTGCATTTGTCCGCTGGCAAGTTGCCCTGCTACGCCGGTCTGCGCCAGCGTGCGGTTAAATTCAGCAAACTCCTCTTTGGTTTTGAGGCCTGTCGCGATGTGGTCAAAGGCCTCACGGATGAGCTTGGCGCTATTCACCCCTTCTTCTTTCGCCGCCTTGGCCGCCTCTACAAAGCCATCAAAGCTCTGCCGCGCGCTGCTGCTGATGCCTCTGCTGACGGCAGCGATGTCCACCCCGATTTTGGCGAATGCCTGCGCGGTTTTGCTTGCCGCGTCCCCGGCGCTGCGGGCGATGGCCTCAATTTCCGCTTTGGTCAAGCCCGCCTGTTCACCTACCTTGCGCAGCGCTTCAATAAGTGCCTGAACTTCCGCCGGACTGTGCATGTTTTTTAGCGCCGCCTGGAAAATGGTGCGCATTTTGTCTGCATCCGTGCCGAAGCGTGCGGCGGCCTCACCAAAGTCCTTGAGCGTTTGCGTGGCAGCCTTGCTGATGCCGTTTTGTACTTGCTCTACTTCTAGCCCCAGGGCTTTGAGAGCGTAGGCTGCATCATCCAGCGGTTTCGGCAGTTCTTGCGCACGTGCTTTCATGGCATCGGCGAGCGCCTCGAAATTCACCTTGACGTCCAGCCCGCTACGCGAGAGGTCAGTCAGTTTATCCTGCACCTCTTGCAATGCTTCAACGGTTTCCACCCGGTCAATTGCCTGCCGGAAAGCAAGTTCCAGCGCCGCAGCGCTCTGATTGCCGCTTTTAATGATGTCGTCTAATCCCTCAATGACACGTTGGCTGTTCTCCGGGATTTCCTGCATTTTGCGGCTGGCGGCATCCATTCGCGAGGTCAGCTTGTCCCACCCTTGCGCTGACAGTTCTTTTGCTCGCGCCGCTTTTTCTGTAGCCTCTGCTTCTGCTTTGGCCTTGTCGATCAGCTTTTGCGTGGCGTCCACAGTTTGCTGAATAGACGTGCGTCGCTCTTCTTCGGCAGCGATGGCTTTTTTCGCCGCTGCAACGGTTTTTTCGTCGGTAAAAAAACGCTCTTCCGCTGCTTTCTGCTGCGCCTTGTAGCTGGCAATGCGCTGGTCGATGGCGGCGAGTTCGGCTTTCAGCACCGCTTGCTGCTTTTGCACGTAGTCACCGAGCACATCCGAGCCGGCGGCAAGGGCCATATTGAGCTGCTGCTGGGCGATGCCTGCGTCCGCCCAAGTCTGCATGGCTTTGTGTTGCGCCTTGTTGACTTCATCCACGTTGCTTTTTAGTGCCTCGTAGAGGGCGACAGCGGCGGTAAGCCCGGCGGTGACCCATAACTGCCCCATCCCCGCCAGCACGGCTTTGAGGCCGCCAAGCGCGCCCGCACCGCTGGAAACGGCCTCTTTGAAGCGGCCAAAACCGTTCACGGCGTAGGTGGTCATGTCTTCCATCGACACGCCCAGCACGTCCATCGCGCCTTCGAGGCCGACAGCGGCAAGTTTGGCACCGGCCATGTAGGTGGCAAATTCGGTAATCAGCGGGTAACGCTCGGCAAAGTCGTTGATGGCGTTCGCTGCGCCGCCGATGCCGTCGGCGACGGCACCGATAATCGGCAGCAGTTGTGCGCCCAGGGTCTTGGCGATGTTGCCGATGGCGATTTTGGCTTGCTCGACTTTCGCGCCGGTCGTGCTCATTGCCGCTTCAAATTCTTTTTGCATGGCACCGGCGGTCTCGGTTTTGTCGGCGACAAGACCGAAGGCCTGGCGCAGGGTGTCGAGGCTGCCCGCCGCCAGCGAGATATCGTCGGCATATTCGGCGCCAAAGAGCTTGGTGAGGACAATGGCGCGCTGCTGTTTGTCGAGGGTTTCCAGTTTGCCCAGGAAACTGAGCAGCGCCTGTTCGGGGTTGTCGTGGATATCTTTGGCAAGCTGCTTGGCTTCCATGCCGATAGACTTCAGCGCATCCTGAAATTCTTTGCCCTGTGCCGGAGCGGTTTGCAGCTTGGTGAGCAGGGCATTGATGGCCGTCCCGGCGACTTCCGGCGATTTGCCCAGGGCGATAAAGGCGTCCGCAAGCGCTGCAGCCTGTTCGGCGGCAAGACCAAACTGTTTGGCGGTGCCGCCGATACGTAGCAGTGCCTCGCTGATTTCCGCTTCTTTGGCGGCAGTGTTGTTACCCAGCACGTTGATGGCGTCGCCCAACTGGCGCATTTCGGCGAGGCTGATGCCGAAGACGTTGCTGATTTTCGCTGCTGCTTCCGCTGCCTGCCCGGCAGTCATGCCAAAGGCGACCGACATTTGTCCGGCAAGGCGGGTAAATTCGGGCAGGTCGGCAAAGGCGACACCGAGCTGTCCGCCCTGGGCGGCAATTTCGGCCACTGCTTCCGGCACCATGCCCAGCTCGTAGGCGAGGTTTTTTACCTGCCCGGCAAGGGATGCCATTTGTTCTGGTGTCCCGTCCACCACTTTTTTCACGCCCGCCATTGCCGTTTCAAATTCCATGGCGTCCTTGGCGATGCTGGTCAGCCCGGCAAAGGCTCCGACCATTTTGCCGACACCGGCGGCGATGTCTTCCAGACTGGGGCGCACCCGTCCCAGTTGGGCTTCCAGCTCTTCAACACGGGCGCGGTGCGCTTCCGTCGCGCGTACCAGTTCTTCGTGCGAGAGGTTGCCTTCTTCACGCAGCAGCTTGTAGGCTTCGGTAACTTCTTCTATCTGCTTGCGTACATTGTCGTCATTGTCGATGCCGAGGGTGATTTTGGCTTTGCTGAGGTCGTCCAGTTCCGGGCCGATTCTGCTCAGTTCCGCTTCAAGTTCCTGCAGGCGGGCGCGGTGGTGATCGGCGGCGCGCATCAGCTCTTCGTGGGTAAGGCCACCCTGCTCTTGCAACAGGCGGAAAGCGGCATTGACTTCTTCTATTTGCTGCTTGATTTTTTCGTCATTGTCGAGACCGAGGGTGATTTTGGCTTTGCTGAGGTCATCCAGTTCTTCCCTGACTTCGCGAACGCGCTGCGTGGCGTCGTTGGTCGCGCGCCCCAGGCGTTCCAGGGCGGCGGCCTGCTCGTCCGGGCTGAGGTTGTCCCACTGCTGGCGCAGGCGCGCGGCTTCCGTGCGCAGTTGTTCCGTGCTTTCCCCGGTCTGATCCAGCTCGCCGATGACGCGGTCAAGCTGGTCCAATCCCTCTACGCCTGCGTGTATCAGCAGGCCAACGTCCAAACGGTTATCTGCCATGTGTTATTCCGATAAAAATGCCCGCATTAGCGGGCGGAAATGAACATATCGGGTTGCATCCTGGCGAGTAGCGCCTGCACCCGCTCGCGCAGGCTTGGTTTTCGCTGCCGCCACAGGTTGAGACCGCGCCCGTGCAGGCTGGCGGTCTCTTGTGCGAGTGCAAGAGAGGCAAGCGCCTGATGGTATTCGGTGGTGAGGATGCCTGCATCGTCGCGGTGGCGCTCGATGATGTCCAGCACCCAGCGGCGGAATTCTTTGGCTTTCTTCGTTCGCGCCAGCATCCCCAGCAGGTGCGCACCACGCAGGCTGAATACGCGGATTTTTTGCACGCCGCCTTCGGTTTCGATGTCAACCAGTGCTGTCATGCTGTCGCTGAACTCTTCGGCGTTGCGCTTGTAGAGCATCCGCACCCGACTGACAAAGGGGGTCTCAAATTGAGACCCCCTTTGGTTTGTTGGGTACAACGCTGCCGCAATGTCGTTTACCGTCAGCCATTTGTCGCCGTTGCGGTCAATGACGTGCAGGGTTCTGTCTTGGAAGGTGAGTGTTGCCATGTGTTGTCCTCCTGTCGGACTTGGTTCAAGGCGCGGTTGCCGCGCCCAATAAAAAACCCCGCATCAAGCGGGGTGTAAGTTTTTGTTTCGTTTCCTGGTGCAAAATTGCGCTTGCGGGTCAGAAGTCCCAGCCTTCGTTGGCGTGGTATTCATGTCCTGCCCAGGTCAGGACGCCGCGATAGCACCCATACCGGCGCACCCCGGCAACCAATCCCGCGCGGACAAGACGGCGCCATGTGCGCTGGACTTCTTTCTGTGGGTAAGCATCCAGGCGTACGGGCTCCATCCCGGCAGCGATCAGGGTATTGAGGATGTAGTGGGCAAGGTCTTTTTTCATGATGGGCTCCGGATATGAAAAAGCCCGCGCGGGGCGGGCTGTGGTTCACGCAGGGATGCGCGGACTGTAATTTGTTTCGGCGCGTTGCCGTCCTTCTTTCATCACGTCAACGGGCAGGTGCAGGTGAAACAGTGCTTCGTGCAGGCCGTCCCAAATCGCACCGCTGCCGTACAAAATGTCGTTGGTCAGGTCGAGGGTGGCGCGGGTTTCGGCAAGCGTCACTTTCAGCCTTTCATGCGCCTGTGCCGTGAGGTCGCGCAGGCGCAAGAGTGCTTTTTTCTGCTCCTCAAAGCGTAGCCGCCCGACGTGCATCAGGGCAATAGCGCAGACCTGATGGCTGCGGATATCTTCCTGCGGTGTTTCTTCACGCGGCAGCAACTCGCCACTCAGCACCAGTTTGTGGACGTACTCTACCGACTGCGGCAGTTGCTCGAGGGTCAGTTCTTCCACGCTGTCCACCGCAAAGCGCTGATGCACCATGCGGTAGACGTCGCTGTAACTGATGCCCGCCCGTGCCACCAACAGGTTCACCGCGTCTTTCAGCGGTACCCGGTCAGCGACGGTCGAGAGGCGGGGGACGCTTTCATATTTGCCAGTTTTGCGGATGGTGGGCAGGACTTCGGATGTGACCCAGCGCTTGAAGGTTTTGGCGCTTTCTTTTTTGCTGCCGAATATCAGGGCGTACAGTCCACTTTCGTTAACGAAGTTTTTAGTTTGAATACCGCTCTCGGTAGGGGTGTCCTGTTTCAGGACATCCCCCTCGTCAACGTGATTGGCAAGGGCAGTGCGTGGGTTTGCGTATTCCAGCGCTTTGCATACTTGATTGGCTTCCAGCCAAAGCAAGCCGTCACGCTCGAAGGCAGAAATTGTGATGTTATGGAAGGTGAAGGTTGTTGCTGAGGCAACTTGGGCGGATTGTGTCATGGCTATCTCCGTTGACAATGTTGAAAAAGCATCGTCGCAGGATTCGCCAAAATCGGGCGACGATGCACGCGGGGTTGGCGAACCGAGGTCAACGGAACCCGGCAACTCCGTAGAGTTCCCCACGCACACCGCCATAACTGATACGTCCGTTTCGGGCATAAAAAATGCGCCTGTGTACGGACGGGGCGCGGGTGCGCCGTTGAGCAGTTCAGGTCGCCAAACCCGACACCCGTTCTTTTCGGGTGCAAATCCAGCATACGAAAAAGCCCCTGCGTTTGCAAGCGGCGCCCCGTCATCCGGAAAGCACCATCAGCAACTGGCCGATGGCCTGCACGAATGGCGCGGTTAGCGACAGGGCAAAGCCGAGCGCAACTATCAGCAGGGCAATGCCGATACATACCCGCATGAACGGGCTTGCGTAGGTTTCCACTTTCATTCCTTCCTTCGGGTGTATCTCCACCCGTGTCTTGCTATACTTTGGCAACGTTCTTTCCTTCTGCATCAAGGGTTGAATGAAAAACCCCGTGAAGCGGCAAACTTCACGGGGTTTTGTTTTGCCCATTAAAAAGCCCCTGCGTTTGCAGGGGCTGGGGGATGGGGGCATTTCAGGCGGCGGTCTTACCGTAGAGGCTTTCGGAAAAGGCGAGGTCATCTTCGACACTCCGGATAGTCTGTTCCAAGAGAGGGGATGGTTCTTTGATTGCGCGCAGTTCTTCCAGCAATGCCCGCAACTTTTCTGGCGGGCTAAAACAGCTCAGGTCATGCAGAATGGGCATTATTTAGTCTCCTTGCGCCATTGTTCAATTTCAGCAGCATAACGATTTATCAGGTCTGCCATTTCTTTACTTGCAGGGGCTATTTTATATGTAATCAACCCTTGGTCTGAAAGCCGCAACGCCATGATATGCGCGTACATAGCGGCTGCTTCTCCCTCGTTTATTTTACCACTCAGAAACAACCTGGATACTTTCTGGCGGACTATTTTCTTAGCATCGTAGATTGCGGCATACATCTCGCTCCAACCGGACAGGATACTGACGCTATACGCCGCCTCCTGTGTTGTCCCAAAGGCAACAACTGATGCCAAACCAGCCTGCCCGGCAAATTCAATATCTGCCATGCTTAATCCCATGTTGCTTGGATGGTTGTGATACAGGGTAGTTCCCGGCAGCAGGTTAATAATATCCTGATAGCTGATAGCCTGTTCTTTACCTTGCCGTGTATCTATAACCTGTCCGTTTGCATCAACCACGCGGCCATGCTCTAGCCCGTCTTGCTGTCCTCGCGTAACAACGTCATAACGCGCCTCCTCGAAGGCATTGCCAGCTGTCGGCAGCGGCGGATGCCACGGTTCAGGACTCAGCGGGGCATCCCCGCTGTCATACACTGCCGCGTTCATGTTCAGCCGCTGTTCCCGCTCGCGCAAGAGGTCGGTCAGGTCGTGTTCGGGTGAGTGGTTCCAGCCTTTGTCCGGGGCGGCGGTGTGTTCGACGCCGTGTTTGTCCGTCCAGGTCGGGATGTCCTGCGGCGCGCCGGTGTAGCCCATGCCTTTCGCCTGCCGTTCCGACAGGCTCATCAGGGTGCAGCGGCAGTTGAACCCCCCTGGCGGCGCCAGTGTCTGCCAGCGCGGGTCATCCACCGGCATCATCAGTCCGTGCAAGGCACGGTGTGCCGGGCGGGTGCGGCGGTCGTTTATGGCGGTATAGCGCAGGATGGGGCGGCGCTCGGCGTGATCGCGGAAGTGTGCCCAGCGTCCGGCGTTGTAGCTGCTCTGCACCGCCGTGCGGAAGACGGTTTCTTGATAGCTCTTCGGCAGGCCTTGCAGGTCAGCGAGATTTTCCTTGCGCCAGTTGTCGAAGCTCATGCCTTCGGCGATGGCTTTTTCCAGCGAGTCCTTGATGCGCTGGATATGGTCGAGGTCGCTCAGTTTGCTCATCGTCCATGCCTGTCTGCGCGCCGCTTCAACGCGGTCGTAGAAGTCGGCGGACGGCTCGACACCCCGCGCGCGCAGGTATTCAAACGCTTCCGGGTAACGGGCTTGCAGGGGGTTCATACGATGTCCTTGGCTGCCTGGTAGTAGCCTTGCGCCATCGCCAGCACCATGGCCTGCTCCAGCCAGACGGCGTAGTGCGATGGGTCGTTGTCGTCGTAGAGCAGGGCGAGGCGGCGCATCAGGTCGGCTTCATCACTCGCTGCGTTGATGGTCTGTGCGATGGCATCCGCATCGATACTGGCAGGCAGGGTGGCAAGCGCGCGCTGGATGCCATCCTCAACCTCTTGCGCGCCGGGGGTGAGGTGTCCGGCAGCGCAGCAAACATCGCCAGCAGGCAGGGCAAGGGACATTTGTGATGCTACCGGTCTCTCTACGGTGTTCACGGTAAAGTGCTGTGCTTCGAGGCCGTAGTTATCAAGGTAGTATTGCGCCGTGAAGGTGATGGCGCCGCTGTTAATGAGCGCCACATCGCGCTCCCAGCGGCTTTTGTCGATGCCCTTTTTGCGCTCGAAGGCAAAATACACGCCTTCCGGATCAAGACCGTTCACGGTGAGCAGGCAGTCCACGATGTGGTTGATGCCCGCTTCGCAGAAGGTCAGGTCGCTTTCCAGCAGGTTTTGCGTAAAGCCGTCGTCGGTTTCCTGCGCCGCACGGCTGCCGCTGTCCAGTTCCGAGGTGAGGACGCGCCCGATTAATGTTTTCTGGATACGGCGTATTTGATGGGTCACAAATTTTTGATGGGCCGCACCGTCGTTGGTGGCCTCGACAAATTCAATACTGTCCTGGTCGCTGATGGCGACGGTGCCATCGGCCACGGCATTTGCCGCTGCCGCTGCCAGTGCGGCGAGTTCCTGCCGCGCATCGTCAGGGTTGGCGGTGTTGACCATGCTCTTGATGACGGTCAGCGGCGAGGCGTGGCGTTCGGCGTAGCGCGACCAAAACTGTTCGCCGTAGTTTTTGTTGAACCATGCCCAATAGACGCGCGAGAGCAGGGCATCCCCGTAGGGGTTGTCCTTGTGGACGTTGACGCCGCTGTACAGCACTTTTTCCGGCAGGGTGAGGATTTCTGTCCCGCCCTGCTCCTTGAACATCAGCCCGGCGTCACGCTGCACAAAGCGTTCGATTTTGCGCGGGGCGATACTTTGCACCCGCATGATGCCGTCTGCATCCGCTGCCCAAATGAGCTCGCCCACGCTTGCGCCCAGCCACTTCGCCTGCATGATGATGCGTAGCGCCGCCTCGAAGATGTTGCTGACGGCGTCGTACAGCCACGGGGTATTGTCCCCTTCCAGACGCCACGGATTGCCGAGGACGCCCGAAATGCGCCGCTCACAAGCACCGTAGATTTCGTCGTCGTAGAGCAGTTTTTGCAGGTCACTGCGGGTCAGGTTGGCACGTTGGAGGACAGTATCGACATCAGCGACGGTCAGGGAAAAGGTCGGGTCAACGTACTGCGCCCCGGCCTTGACCACAACGCGGCGGGTTTTGGGGGCGTCTTTCTTGAAAAAGCGGTTGAACATGTGGCGTCCATTAAAAAAGCCCCCTTGCGGGGGCTGGTGTCATTGTGTTATTCAAACAGCGCATCTGTAACCAGTTGCGGCATATAGGGCTTGCCCGTCCGCACCGGCTGGTCGGCAAGTCCCAGATGTGGATAGACGTCGCCGCCAATGCCGTCCAGTACGTTGCCTTTTTCGTCGCGAGCGTAGTCAATGGCGAAGGTGTAGAAGGTGAATTTGTCCGCAATAGCGGGCGGAAATTCCCGACGCAGGCTTTCTTCGCCCTTGTAGTACATCACCGGCGCGGCAACGGCGATATTTTTCGGTTCGGGCATACTTGCCAGCAGGGCAAGCAGGTTGGTACGGATGACGCAACTACCGGAGATAATGGATTTGAGCAGGATGATGCGGGTGCAACGCTCATACCCCGGTTGCAGGTAGCGGTTCAGGATGGGGGCGACGCTTTCGCCATTGGGCAGGGTATAGTGATGGTTCCAGAAAACCGCCAGTTTGTATGTCACTTCCCGCGTTTTCAGGCTTTCAATGCAGCCTTTGGCGAGGTAATCGGCATCTTCGGAGGTGGAAACGACCAGCGTTTGCCCGTCTACGGGGATGATTCGTCCCAAAGTTTGCCCGAGGACGCGCATTGCCTGCTGATAGTCAGGAACAGCGACATTTGGCGTGCGCAATATGTTAAGCGCCTGTTTTTCCCGTTCTCCCGTGTAACGGGTCAAGTCGCGGCGGTTCATGACGCTTCCACCGTGAAGGCCAGTACTTGCAGGCGTTCCAGTACCTGTCTTGCATCGGCAAGGTTTGACCAGTCTTCATCAGCAATTTTGGTGCGCATTTCTGGCGTAATCATGATGCTGAACCCTTTGTACGATATTGTCGCCGCTGCCAGTGTGATACCGCATTTTGTGCAGCACGCCTCAAATAACGGCGGATAACCTTCTGTTTTGTCAAAATAAAAAATGTTTGGATGTGCGCATTGTAGCACGTCATGCCAAATCTGCCGCAAAGGCTTGTGCAATGATTGCGCCTCACCCGCTCCGGCGCCCAGTAATCTCAATGCGGTATCATGCTGGCTATCGTCCGGGCAGACGCAGTGCAGAAGTTGCGCCATCTCACGCGCATATTCCATGCTGGTGGTATATGCCGGAAAATATTGGCTGGCAATTCTGCCAGCGCGATTATTATCATTAACGGTTTTTTCGTCGCTACATACCAAAAAGGATTGTGCCGATTGTTGCAGGCATTCATCCATGCGCTTTTGGTCATCAAACACTTCGTGCAATTTGTCTGCCTTGCCTGCCGTAGGGGAATTTTTTAGCTGGTAGCGCTCTTTCTTTTCAGAGAAAGTGATGCAAAGGTCATCCACAAATGCCAGTTCCGCATTGCTGAAAAGAATGTCGCTATTGATAGGAGATTGTTCAACATTCAACAGCTTTTCTGTTTCTTGCAAAATACGGTAAAAGGTAAACATACGCTCATAGAATGCCCCTTTTTTGTTGTTGTCGTCGCCGCGTTGCATATTTTGCAATCTCTCCAGACATTTGGAAGGGAAACCTGCCTGTTTGAGTTTTTCTATGGTCTTTTGATGATTCATGGTGATTGCGCCTGTGCGAGGTGGATCATGTTAATCTTTGGTGGCAGCACCTGCAATGCCCCGCGAAGACCTCGCGGGGGTTTTGCTTTGCGCGCTGCTATTGCGCCGCTCGCGGTTTGTCTTCTTTCACTTCCACGGCAACGCCCTGCGCTATCAGCCACGCTGCCGCGTCAGCGGGGACGTCTATCACGTCCCCGGTATTCACGGTCTGCCCGGCATGGGTGAAGGGCTTGCTTGCCTTGATTTTCATCCTTCGCCTCACGCCTTGACGGTCACGGTGAACGGACTGGTGCCGCCTTCCGGCACTTCCGGGCGCCCGGAAAGTTCGATGGTGTTGAAGTCATCCGAGAAGAATTCAAACGCGCCGCCTGCCGAGAGGGTCGCCTTCGGGATGTGGACTTTTACGTCTGCCCCGTTGGCACGGTTGCGTCCGTCCAGCAGCAGTTCGCACTTGATTTGGCTGTCGGTGTTGGCGGCAATCGCCCACGCATCCCAGGCTGCCGTGGTGTAGCTGATTTTGATTTTCTGCCCTTTGCTGACGCCAGCGGTGTCTTTGAGGCGGATCATGCCGAGGCGGCGGTGGATGTCGTAGTGCTCGGCGGCAATGGTCTGCCCGCCTGGGCTCTTCACGACAATCCCCGCTTCGTTGAGGTAGCCGTGCGCCAGTTTGAGGTAGCGCTCAAGGTCAACGTCCACTTCTTCATCCGAGACGGTCTGCGCGGTCATTTGTGCTTTCGTCAGCGCCCCCATGAAGACCATGGCAAAGTTTTCTTCGTTGAAGTCGTCGAGGGTGATTTTTAGCTCGCCCGATTTCGGCAGGATGACGGTGTTGAGCACTGCGCCGTAGTTCTCGCGCATTTTGCTGAGGCGCTCTTTCACCTCACTTTCCACCGCCACCGAGAAACTGGTGGCGTTGCCCATTGGAATCAGGCCGAGGTCGGTGCGGTCAAGGCGGCGGATGTAGAGGGTTCCCTCGCCAATGAAGCCGTCGTGTCGTAGTTGTGGCATGGTTTTACTCCTGAGATTGGTAAATAAGGTCTAGGGTGTATTTGAGTGGATAGAGGCTGTGACCATAGGCGTGTACCGGCTGCCCGCCGTTCGCGGGTTTGAGCCGCGTCCGGCTGCGTTCATCGGCGTCCAGCGGCGCAAAACCGGCCAGCGCCTGCATCACGCCGCCAATCAGTTTGCCGACCCCGCGCGGCATCCCATCGCGGTTGTAGTTCTGCGAGGCAATGACCACGGTGTAGGTCACGCGCACTTTCTGATGGCGGCCATTGCCGGCATCCTCGACCGGGGCGACCCCGTCAAAGTAGAGGTACACATAACCATCGGTGCCGGTGGTCTGACCGCGCAGGATTTGTGTGAGGTCGTTCACCCCACGCACTGCCTTGACGCCGTCCACCTGCGCAAGGCGCGCGGCGATCGGCGCGTAGGCGGCGTTCACGTCAAAGGTTGAAGTGGGCATGGAGAATGTCCGCTATGGCATCTTTGAGGTCATCCGACACGCCGAGGAAGGGGCGCGCCGGGATGAACACGGTGCCGAATTGATGGAAGGGGGCGTACTTGACGTTGCTGCCGACTAGCAGCACGCTACCGCCCAGGACTTGCGCCTGGATAGAACCTTTGAGCCGCCCGGTGTCTTGCAGCAGTTTGCCGTCTTCCAGCAGGCGCGGGCTATTGTCGGCAAAAGGCTCCCACGGATTGCCCTGCGGGTCTTCCTCGCGCTCGAAGCGCAGCAGGATGTTGGTGACTTCTTCCTCGCCGATTTCCGCGAGCGCGGGGCCCAGGTCTTTGCCCTGGGCTGCCAGCTCGCGCAGTCTGGCTGTCGCGGCATCAAGGCCGGGGGTGTCAACGAACAGCATCCATCTTGTCCAGTGTGGTCTGGTCAAACACCACCGGCGGTGCGACTACGGCAATGCGGTGGTTGCCGGTGAGCGGGTGCGGCGCTTTCGGGTCGGCCTGCCGTTCTTTGGGGAAGAGCAGAATGGTGCCTGCCGCTACCCCTTCCAGCCATTTGATGGCGTCCTCGTAGCGCATCCGCATGGTGGTTTTGCCTTGGTCACCGCCCTCCTTGTTCTGGTCATCGTGTAGGCGGTAGCGGGCAATGTCGGCGCACACCCCAACCAGCACCGCTGGCACGGTGGCAAGCGGCAGGACGACGGCACGGCTGAGGTAACTGTCCGCGAGTTGCGCCGCATCCAGGCAGGCCGCCAGCAGCTTGCTGTTAGTGGGTGCGGCATCACCCGCGATTTGCGCCATCTCGCGCTCGCCGAAGCGGGTGACGAGGTCTTGTGGTGCGGCGTACATCACGCGCTCTTGAAGTGCATCAAGGTTTGCGGACGCAGGCAGAGCGGCAGCGGGTTGGTCTCGGTGTAGATGGAGACACCACGGTTGTGCTCGCCCATTTCGGTCGAGATGTAGAAAGGCCGCGCCAGTTTGTTTGCCTCGGTAATCATGTTGGCCGGGGCGTTGTAGCGGACGAAACCGTTGTACATGCCGGTGAGGAACCCATGCGCGTGTCCCGCCTCAATCATCGGCGTCTCGCCAAGGGTGTAGTCGTAGATTTCAAACACCGCACCCTTCCAGGTGAACTTGCCGTTGGTGTTCTCGCGCGCCAACACGTTGTCCTGGTAACGCAGCCAGGCGTCCTTGGTGGACTTGTGCGTCACCAGTGCGTCGAAGAATTCCGGCGAACAGAGGACGGTCACCCCGGAAGCCGTATCACCGCGCAGCCCCTTCTTCATGGTGCGGATGGTCTGCTCAATGGTGAGGGCGAGGTCGGCAGTCGCGCTGGAAAACTGCATGTTGGTCGTCGGTTCGGTCACACCAAACTCGGTGAAGAGGTCGTAGTACGCTCGGAAGATTTCGGCATAAAGCCGGAACCCCAGCATTTATGCCGCTTGGAGCCTGTCCAAACCTAAAAATATGCACAAAAAACCCCTTCCTCCATTGGGAAAGGGGTTTGGGGGCTGGAACAGCTCGCATCAGCGAGAAAGGGTTAAATAAACCGCAAAGCGACGAAATACCGTGTTTTTCCCGCTTTGGCGAGAATCCAGCAACTACGCCGCTTGACGAACCCAGTATTTACGCCGCTTGGCGGCTCAGGCAAAAAAAAGCTGCCGCCCGAAGGCGGCAGTAGTGACACTATAAAACCGGAAGCGAGTCCGATTAACAGGGAGCAAACGCCATCACCTATACTTTATCTTAGCGTTGAATGGCTATAGCTGCTACAATTAATTTACTTGTAATTAGTTAAAGGAAAAGAAAAATGTTCTTAAAAATATATTTTTTTGAGATGGTATTTTGGGTAAGTTTATTTTTGCTCTATCATATGCAAGATAAAGATGATAGCTGGCTTAAATTCTATATTTTACTACGGGATTTTATTATTTGCCTAGTTCTGTCTTTTTTTGGTGCTGTCGTTACAAATTGCAGATTTTTTGATGGTGATTTCCTATGCGCACGCAGCGATAAATCTCCTACTGAAGAACTTTTTGAGGAGCTTGATAAATTACATCAAGCTAAGGAATAAAAATATTATCATAGAGCAGGATTAAACCCTGCTCTATGAGAGATTATTTTAAGATTAAATTCCAAGCAATTCAATTTCAAATCGAGAACGCCAATTGGCTCTAGCTGTATATACACAGCCAACAAATTTACGTCTTTTTGTAAGTTCAGATATCCAGTCCGCAATAAAGCCACTAAATTCATAATCTGCTTTTTCTACGGCACTCCATTTAACAAAATCATCCAGCAAAGACATGGATGGAAACCATCGTCCAAGCGCGTATTGAACAGCAAATTTAGTGAAATGCGAGAAAGTGAATGTATAGAAAACATTGAATGCAAAGTTTGTAATGTTCTTGCTGCAATTGGTGATATCAAGAATCATCTTGTCTGTATAAAGACAGAGCGTTTCATTGATCTGATCAGGCGTTGCACGGACGGCTCCATCAAACAGTGCATTAATCGTTTCTGCATATTTCTTTTTCATTTCATATGACAAGCCCATAATATTCTCCTTGCACAGTTGTGCAATAAAAAAGCCCGCTGTACGCAGGCATAAAAAAACCGCCTTGCGGCGGCTGCGAAAAAGGCAGGTGATACCTGCCTATCTGGAAAAAAAGCGTAAATTTCTTTACACTTCTTCGAGATTGGGTAAATTGTAGTATTTCCCCGCTAGCGCGTCAAGAAATATTTGCTTCTTTTACAGGAAATTTATCTGCCAGACGCCCATCAATAAACATATGCCCCTGATTGCGCCATACTCTTACGGTTTGTTCCGATATGCCTATTCTTCTCCCTACATCTTTATCATCATAATTGTTGTATAGATAGCGTGATTCCAGAACTTGGTATATCCGTTTATGCCGCTGTTTCAGTATTAGCATTGCCGTATTGGTTTGTTCAAAAAGCACTTGGGCAAAGTATTGTGGATTGGCAGTATTGTATTCTGTGATAAATGCCATGCTGTTACGCGCAGCTTTGGGCAGGACATCCTGTCGCGACCAGCTTCCCCATGACGCCAGTAATTGTTCTATGTTGGCGATGCGCGCGTCTCTTTCATCGGGGGTGTTGTCGGGTTTGTTCATGGAGATTTCCTTCGTCAGGGATAGAGAGAGGATGCTGGCCGAGGTATCGGCATCGACGCCGGTCGGGGTAAAAGACACCTCGCGGATGACGCCGTCGGTCATCACCAGCACGTCATCCACGGCCAGCGCCTCACCATTGACCATGTCGCCCGCATGACGGGTCAGCACCCGCCCCGCTTCGATATGCACCGACATCTGCCATTCCAGGCCGTCGTCAGCAGCCTTGATGATTTCGGCGGCGTGGTCATTACTTAGCATCTCGCCGTGGACGGTGAGCGCCTTGCCTTCACGCGCCAGCCAGCCGTAACCGACGCAGCGGTCACGGTCGTGGTTATGCAGGAGCGGGATTTGTTTGCCGCTGAATTGCAGGCTGTCGAGGTCAATAGCGATGTGGTCGCCGTAGTAGGACAGCACCCCGCCCGCGTAGGCCGTGCCTTTGACTTTGCGCCGCTCGTCCAGCGAGAGACGCAGGACGCCGAGGGTGATGCCGTTCATTTGAATGCCCGCTGCGCGTCAATGCTCGTCACCAGCGCAATTTGCTGCCGCGAGAAATGGGCATCAAAGCCCGCCAGCGGCTTGCCGGTGTCGAAGGCATCCGCCGCGACGCCCGTCAGCTTGTCCTTCATCACCGTGGCAACGCGGACAATGCAGGCAGCTTTGCCGCCCTTGGCCGCATCTTCCAGGGCGATAGCGACGACGACACCCTGCGGTGCCTTGGTGGCGTCTGCCGTCAGTGCCGTGCCCTTGTAGGGTTCGTAGCCTTTGGCGGTAAACACCAGCAGCTCACCGGTCTTGAATGCCTCGCCTGCGGTGAGCACTGCGCGGCTGTTGGTCGGGTGTCCTTCCCAGTGCAGGAAGGACGGTTTGTTGTAGGGAATGTCTTTTGTCATGACGTACTCCTTGGGTAAAAAAATCCCCGCATGACGCGGGGTTATCGGTTGAATTTGCGCCTGGCGCCGCCGACCACGGACACACTGCCGCGTCCGCGAATGATGGGAGACAGGCTATAGCGCACAGCGTCCCAACAATGGTCCGAACCCGGTGCCAACTGCGGCAGCGGGTCACCGGTCAGGCGGTCGGTCTTGTAGCTCCACAGCCGCGCTTCTTCGGCGGTGTATTTGCAGCGCGGGTGGATGATGATGTCGTCCAGCCCGCGCAGGAAACTGATGCCGTCTTCCACGCTGCCCGGCCATTTGTCGGCGGCACGGATACCGGGGAAACCGTGACGGCGCATGTGGCTAATCATCTCCGGGCGGGCGTTGTCGGCACGGATGATGTGTTGCCTTGCGCCTTCGATGTGATCGAAGAATTGCGGCATGTCCACCGTCTCCACCTGCTCGCCGTAAGCCTCACGCTCGATGTACAGGGTCTTGCCGGACAGCCAACACTTGATAAGCACCGTCGGGTCGGTGGCAAAGCCCCAGTCAGCCCCGAAGTAGGGACCGTCCCAATCCGGGGATGGTTCGAACGCCTCGACCACATAGCAACCAGCCAGCACCTGCGCCCCGGACAGCACGGCATATTCGCCATGCCAGATATGTTCGAAGTCCGCCCAGGCATTGCGGTCGCCCGCTGCCTGCTTGCGCTTGGCGCGCTCGCGGTCATCTGCATACTCTTCCCAGGTCTCGGCACTGGCAAACGGGTTGTCATGCAAATTGACCTGCACCACGATGCTGTTCTCCGGTGGGTCGGCGCGCAGCAGGCGGTCTATCGGGTCAGTCTCGTTCTGCGGGTTCCAACTTGCCCAAATCTCGCTCCCCGCTTTACGGATGGTCGGGCGCAGCAGACTAAGCGAGCGCGCCGATATGCTTTGCGCCTCCTCAATCCAGGCGCGGTCAAAATCTTCCAGCGACTTGATACTGTCGGCGGTGTGGTCCTGCATCCCCTGGAAGATAATCAATCCTTTGCCCTGCTTCGAGAGAATCAGGTCGCGCTGCACGTCAAACAGCGACGACACGCCCAGCGCCTCAATCTTGCTTTCTATCAGTGCCTTTACGCTATGCCGCAAGGACTTCTGAATCTCGCGGATGCACACCGTCTTGCTGTGCGGGTTCATGATGTGCTCCTCTACCACCATCTCGGCGAAGAAGTGCGACTTGCCGCCGCCACGTCCGCCATGCGCGCCCTTGTAGCGTGCCGGGTTAAGTAACGGCAACGCCCAGCGCGGGGTGTTAATGCGGATCGGCATCCACCACCACCCGCTCAATCCGGGCAGGCGCGTTGCTGTTTACCTGCACCGCGACCGCCGGACCATCGCCCAGCATTGCCTTGCGCTGCATGGTGAACACATTGGCCGCCTGTACCACATCGCCCATCTTGTCGGTTTCGGCGAGCAGCGCCCTTGCCTTATCCCTCGCTGCTTGAAAGTCTGCGTTGTTCTGTAACTCGAAGGCGAGGCGGTCGAATACTTCCTCTTGCACAGCACTACGCAACGTTGCGTTTAGCCGTTGCGTTTCGTTGCGCAACGCTAGCTTTTCCTTTTCATTTTCAACGGTTGCAGCAATCAGCCGTTGCGTTTCCGCCTGATTCCATCCTTCCGCTTTGGCACGGCGTGAGATGTTGGACTTGTTCACCCCGTACATCTCGGCCAGCTCGGAATAAGACAGACCACGTGCTTCATAGTCCGCGCGTATCTTCTCCCACTGCTCCGTCGTGAGTCTGGCCATTACTGCCCCTGCTTGATTAGCGCGTCAATCTTGCTGTCCATATGCCCCAGCTTGGCTTCCAGCTTGTCAAAAAGCTGCCGCATCTCTGCGCGGTCAGCATCCACCCTGAGGCGCAACTCCTGTACCGCTTCCTTGCGCGCCTGCTGCTCCGCGATAAATCCTTCCTTCCTCGCCTGCTGCTCGGCGGCAATTAATTCTTTCAGCGTAGATTTATTTGCCTCAATCTGCGCATCCTGCAAAGCGTCTTTCTTTTCACCGTTGGCAAAGAACCAGAACCCCGCCACCAGCATCCCGATAATCGTCAGGATATTGCCCAGACTGATGCGCCCGTCATAGAAGGGTCTTGTCATTTTTCCTCCTCGCATAGCGCCCTCAATTGACCAATGTGTTCCTTCAAACGCAGCTCGCGCTCAACCAAACGGCGGTAGGCATCATCCGAGAGCGGCTGTAACTCTTGCGCCGAAACAGACGGCAGGGGCGGCACCGGCGGGCAGGACACGGACATAGGTACATACTCAACCCGTGCCGCACAGCCCGCCAATGCCAAAAAAAGAGCGGCTAATGCCGCCATCATCCATTTCGTCATGTAAAAAACACCACTAAACATCCCGCGTGTCCCAATACCTCAAGCGGCTACCCCTTGACCACCTGCGCAAACGGGGTTGCCAGCAGCAAAAACAACCCTGCCGCGACAAGTAACACCGCCACGCCAATACAGCCCCGTACAAACGGACTTGCGTACATTTCCATTTTCAGACCTTCCCGTGGGTGAATTTCCACCCGCGCCTTGTTCACTTCAACAACACCGCCAGCAGCTGCGCCACAGCGTACAGCACGGCTGCCATGCCGGACATCCAGGAAAACACCAGTGCTGCCGTTGATAATCTTCTGCCGACAAAACCCGCATCTTCTTTGCTCATCTTGCCCTCCACATTTACCCGTGTTTTCGGGTTATACTGAATCATCGTTTAAGCCTTCTTGTCCAAGGTTTGAATGAAAGAAACCCCATGCAGTTGCCCGCCGCATGGGGTTTTGCTTTATGCCAAAAGAAAACGCCCCGCAGGGCGTTGCTTAAATATCCATCAAGGCAATTTCAATCATGCTGCGGTATTTCAGCGCGGCGGTCTGGATAATGAATTGATAGCGGCGTTTCCCTTCGATAACGTCAAGAAGGTCGGTAATCGCCGAGTACAAATCACTTGCAAGCGAGCTTGAGCCTACTCTATTTACATAAAACGCAATTACCACTCTTGCAGTGGTTTCAAGAATAGCAACACTCTTGGATGCCTCGGCAATGTCTTTGACAGCGAGGTCGGTAACCCTGGCCGCTTCTTCATTCACATCATCGGCAGTGTAGCTTTGTGCGCTTGGCCAAATCCTGTGGATGATGTCGATATAACGTTCTTTATCTTCACGTTTCATGGTATTTACTCCAAATAAAAAGCCGCCCGAAGGCGGCAGATGGGTTGCCTTGCTGGCAACATCCGGCAGAATTCCGGAATTTGTTACAATCGGTTTCCCCAAATCAGAGGAAACCAGTCATGAAAAAATTGTTTGTTATTAGCGGGTTGTTACTGCTTGCGGCCTGTTCAGATAAAAAAGACAACGACCGCATTCATTATGTGGAGGTGGGCAAGAACAGCGAGGCTTGGGAAGTCAGCAGTCAACTCCTTGAAAAATGCCAAGTTGCTGACAAGAAACCGACGCCTTGCGCGGTAGTCGCCCTGAAAGCGGGCAAGAGCAAACCGGCTTATCCACTGACAAGCACCGGCAACATGGCTGCTTTGCTGGTCTATGATCCCGCCTTCCAGCAGGAAAATGATGTGAGCTTCCGCATCCGCTTTGATTGCGAGCAGTTCCCGAAAAAAGCGAAACCCACAACAGAGTTATGCCTGACGGTGGAAGAAGCGAACACACTGCTCAAACCCTTCTACTCAAAATAATTCCGCTTCCCCGCGCTGATATTCTGCTCAACGCGGGCGCGTTCCTGTTGCGCCTCTGCCGACGCCTGCCGTGAACGCTCGACCTGCTGTTGCAGACGGTCAGCAATCCCTTTCAGCCGCGCTGCTTCGCGTCTGGCAATCTCTTCACGCAAAGACGCATTGCGCCTGCCAGCCAGTGCCAGCAACACCACCAGCACGGCGACCACGTATAGCCATGCCGTGCCGATGACGGCTTTAATCCTTGACAGCATGACAGCGCACCCAAATGATGTATCCCAGCGCGCAGACGACAATCAGCAGCCCGACCAATCCCGCATAACGGGCGAAATCGGCCAGCTCCTGTGCCGGGCGTGCCATTTCCATGGCTTCCGGGATAGCGGCCAGTGCCGTACCAGCGACACCCGCCACCGCGCTCTTGCTGCGGCGGGAGGCGCCGATGGATGCTGCGAGGGATTGCGCCCCGTCGGCCTTCGGCGTCTCGCTTAAATTGTCATCGCCAGGCGCTTGCCCCTTGGCGAGTGCCAGCCCCTTGTGCCGCACCTCGGCAATGCGCCGCTCCCAGCCCTTGCCGAAAGTCTTGTATGTCCGAAGCGAGCGCACAAAACGCTGCCGCGCATCACACAACAACGTGATGACCTGCCCGCTGTCGTGTGCCTTGACTGCCGCTAACGTGCGGTTGCCCATGATGCCGTCGGCGCGCACACCCACAATACCCTGCAATGCCTTTACCGCCCGCGCGGGGCCACTGTTGACAGCAAAGTCGAACAGGGCGTAATCCAGCCCGGACGGCAGCCGGTCAAACCACACCGCATCCGCATACTGCTCGCGGTAAATCTGCCTGACCTCGGCCTCTTCAATGGCGCGCACATCGCGCGGGGTCTCACCCCGGCTGCGGCGGAAAGCGTCATACGTGCGTTGGGTGATGCCCCGGTTTGTTGCGCCACCGGGGTCCTTGGGGTGGTCCACAAAAAAACCTTCGTGCTGCAACACCCAGCGCAGCGCCTGCGGGAAATTGTCTTTGGCCATTACGCCTCCTTGAATGAAGCTGCCCTTGCCCGCCTCAAACGCCGCTATACACAGAAGCTCGGCAACAAGAGCAATAAAAAAGCCGCCCGAAGGCGGCAATGTGTCAGTAGGTAATCAGCAGGGTTTCCCTGTTTCAAACAGAAAAACCGGAAACGAAAAAGCCCCGCAAAAAAGCGGGGCTGTAACTTAGGTGCAGTAACGCACCATATGAGGAACAGTATAGTTTCTGTATATATAAAAGCAAGCCCAATTTTAGGCCGCAGCCGCCGCAAAATAACCTTGAAGATAACTATAGCCTTGTTGTCGTAACTGCCAGACTCGCATTCTACTTCCTAGCCCCTGTCTCCTGCCCAGCTCCGTGTCGTCCACCATACCGTAAACAAACCGAGCTTCCAGTGCCGTGTGCGCGTCAAGGTTGGCGGCCTTCAACGCCATCATCGCCCGCCCGATGCGCTCACCCTCGCTGTCGGCCATGTCGGCCACCGCATCATCCGGGATGACGGCAGGGATGGCGACGGCAAATGCAGCGCAGCGCGGATACCCCACGCGCCCATCGCCTGAGCGCACCCAGCGGCCATAGCGCAGCAACAAATTCTCGATATCCAAATAATCGCTCATAACCGCGCCACCTCCACCACACAATGCGCTTCAGCAGCTTTCTCGCCGCGCACGACCTCCAGCCGGTCAATTTGGCTGTCATCGGCAAATATCCCCGCTTTGCGTTTCATTGCCACCCCTTTACCAAATGCTTTACCTTCCTTTCCAAATTACGATAATCCTTGGCGTCAATAACAATAAGCTTTACCTCAGGATAATATTTCGCCATTCTCTTAATTTTTGTTTTACTTCTATCGTCCATCCATCCTTTAATTTCGTGATAGGCAATATCACCATTTATTTCGGTTACTCTAAAATCAGGTAAATATGACCTTGTGCCCCTCATGATATCCATAAACCAAAAAGTTTCCGGCTCATGTTCCCATTCTTTAATTTGGTTATTTTCTTTTAACCATTGAAGATACAGTGCATAATTAAGCTCCCACCTGCTACGATAATAATTTTTTCTCCCTCCAATTTCTGCCCATTGTGCCTTCCATGACGCTTTGAATCTTGGGTTGTAAAGCGTTCCATTTTTATGCTTTGTTTTTAGCATTTTAATCACTCTATCCTGTTCTTGTTCTTCCGTTATATTGGCTCTGGCCTGTTGAGATTTTATGCTTAATTTTCTCCTCGTTTCCTCTCCATGAACATGTCCTAAATATCCTCTTGGGTGTTCATGCGTCGCATGCCATGCTTTTGCACGGTCAGACATTTTTGAGCGAGTCGTTTTGTTTTGCGGCCTGCTTTGTTGCGTTAATCCTAATTGTCTGGCACGTCTACAAACGTTAGTCTTTTCCGGTCTTTTGAGCTTTTTTACAAGCTCGTCCAGGTCAAAATCCTGCTCACTCGTAGTAGCATAATAAGATCTGATTAAATCATCGTCTGCTTCTGTAAACTTGTCTCCTTTCAAACGATAGCCTCCGTAAACTTTCAGATAACGGTGAACGCTAGCGTGGTTAATTCCGTGTTTTTCTCCAACACGGTATGAACTTCCTAGAAGTTGATAATCGGCCCATAAAATATCTGCAAACTTCTTTCTGTCTTCTTTTGTTTTGAACGCCCTCAGAACTGGCGACACTCCTGCGCTTTTCTTCCGACTGCTCATAACCCCTCCCCCAACCGCTGTTTTTCGGCGGGCGTGAGTAGCGCAAACAGCCGCGACTGCGAGCGCAACAGACGCAACACAGCAGCGCGGTAGGCCTTACCCTCAGCGCTGATATACGTCCCCTTGCTGCCGTGCCGCCAGTAGTGGTTGAGAGACGGCGGGAAGGGCAGGCGGGCGATGAAATCGCTCATGCTGCCCCCACAGTGCGCGCCCGCTCTTTCGCCAGCAGCGCTTGTGCCTGTGTCATCAAGTCCCGTTCCGTGCCGTATCTCGCTTCCCACGCCTTTTTGCCCGCGTGGAAGGCGACGCCATAGCCTCCGGTGCGGTGATGTTTGGCGCATAGCGGCACGGTCTGATAGTGGCTGGCGCGCTGCCCCATGCCCTGCCCGTCGCGGATGTGGTGAATCTCTGCCGCGACGCCATACAGCCCTTCGTTGCGGCAAACAATGCAGCCCAGTGCGGCAAGGCGGTTCAGGTAGTCTTTTTCGGTGCCGGTCATCGCTTGCACCTGTCAAATACCTCAATGACAATGCCACTTGCCTTCCAGGCGCAAATGCTTGCCAACACCAACATTATTAAGCCGGGGGGATATATCCCCCTCCCAACCAAAAGGCCGCCGCAGAAAAGCAGCGTATAAATCGCCAACTGCCAACGCACAAGAGCAATCAATTCCATCACCGCATCCCCATCATCATGGCAACCAGCCACACAGCAAAAATCGTCAGCATCACTTCTTCGTACATCGAAAACATCTCACCACCTCAAATCTTCGTAGCCAGCCTGATACGGATCAGGCACAAACACCTGCAATTCATCCGCCGCCCAGCGCCGGATGGCCTCAACGTAATCCTGAAACTCCTTGAGTGGCAGCTTGGCGGTCGAAGGCGCGACGGTAATCTGCAAACCGGGCAAGTCCGCCGATGGCAGGAAGCGCGCCTTGCAGAATTCATGCACCACTTCCGCCGCTGATAGCCGCGCGGTCTTGCGCAGACTGTCCACCACATCACAGCAGAAAAAGCCGGGGTCGTTATCCACGATAGTTTTGTACACCACGCCCCACAGATAGCGATTTTGCTGCACGCTGCGCTTCTTCTCTTCCGGTGCGATGCAGACTGTCATGATTTCTCCGTCGCCGATTTTTGCCGCTGCAATGGCGGCAATGGCATTGTGTTTCACCTGTTCGTTGACCAGGCGGAAAGATTGCGTTGTCATACCTCACCTCCTATCAATAACCTTCCGCGCGCGCTGTATCTTGCCTTCCGCGTCGCGCAACATCGCCAGCAATTCCGACGGCGGCGTGTCGTCCACACCGTCAATGACCATGTTCAATTTCATGCCTGCGCTATCGAGTGCTTCGATAAAGCGCTGTCTCTCGTTTGTCGTCATTCCCCTGCTCTCAATTCTGTTCTTGCTCTCTCGATACATTCGGCGGCATAGGCCAGCAGCCCGTCCGCCTCCTTCCTGTTGTCCGCGCAGTCAAGGGCGACGCTGATTTGCGTCTGCGCGTAGGCTGCCCACTTTTTCCAAGTCATCGCCACCCCCGCTCTCGCAGCGTGTCGTGGTAGATGTTTATTGCGCCCTGCACTGGCACCGTCTTGCGCTTTTTCAGTGGCAGACGGGCGGCAAGCAGTGCCGCCTGAAACTCGTTGCTGCCTTCCACCCATGCTGCCCGTCTCCATTCGTCGCCCCGCCATGCAAAGCCGCGCAGGGTGCCGTGCATGGGGACAATGCGCACCCATTCCTTGATACCCTGCCGCTCAACCTGATGCGTGGCGCCTTCAGGCTTCACCACCGGGGATTTGAAGGCGCGGCGCAGTACAAGCTCCCTTTCTTCCACGGCGGGCTTCCTGATGGGGCGCATGATGCGCAGCGCAGTCAGATAGGCGCGAAAATATGCCTGCCGTCTCTTGCCAAGGTTGCGCCGCTCGCACGGTCTCTTGGCACGACACCATGACTTGCCCTTTAATTCCCTTTTGGCTATCGCCAAAACCGGTACACCCGAGGCGACGGCGACCTGTTCACGGGTCAAGCCGTAGCCCTCACGCAATCGCCGCAATATCTCGCCGGTCATCGTTCTGCCCTCCGTGCTTTCAATGCCCCGGTCATGCGGCACCTCCGCGCGGCACTTTGATGGCGCCGCCCATCTTCACAACGACCTCTTCACCATTGGCGCCACGGAATGTGGCGTAGCCGTTACGGTATGACACAGGCCCACCTCCTGCTTTCGTCGGAGGCTGTGGGAATTTAGGCGCTGCGTACTGCGTTATTCTTCCTGTCAACCCGTTCAAGGTTGCGAAAAATTCCGCCTCTTCTTCCGCGCTGATTTCAGCTCGCGGCGGTTCGGGCAAGGCGCGCATGGGGCGTGGCGGCAACGCATTGAGCAGGTGCATCGGTTGCGGCCAACGGGCACAAGTCCGCGTCAGGAACAGGAAGGCGGCGTGGAAACGTTCGGCGTCGTCGTCGCACCATTGCTGATCGAAAGCGATGGCGTCCAGCCACACTGGCACAACCTCCGCCATGTTTTCCGCTGAAGGCGCACCCTCCAACCGCAGGGCGAACAGCCGTTGCAGGCCAAGAGCTACTGCGTCATTCACGCTTTCCGGCAACGGATAGAGTTTTTTCACGACCTTCCCCCTTTCTTGAATTGCTCGATAATCGCCAGCCCTTTGCTCATCTGGCTTGTCCGCCCTTGTGGCATCCCCGCTTGGACTATCCCGCCCTGTGGATTGCCTGCCTGGTCAAACACGTGGCCTTGCGACGCGCTCCGTCGCTGCCTAATCTGCGCAAGCTCCTCCATTTCCCGCAGGTAACTGTTGGCGTAGAAACCAGCCCACCCCCGCCCAGCGGTGTAGTCCGCCGCTGCCTGCGGGGTAATCCCTGCCGCCTCGGCCTGCGCGCAATGCCGCTCCCACGCCTTGCTGGTCATCGGCTTGCCATCGCGGTACTGCCACCAGCAGCGCGCCGTCTCCTCGTCCACGCCCTGCCCAACCACGAAGGCGACAAACACCTCCTCGCGGCTTTGCCGTTTCGGCTTGGCATGGGGTGGGGGCGACGGTTCGCGAGAGGGCGGGTCGGGGGCGTGCGCGGGCGCGCCAAACTGATTTGTCCCCTGATTTGCAGGTTGATTATTTATATCTTTATCTGTCGGGTTTTTTCCCGAGCTATTTCGGGAATTTTCCCGAAGGTTTCGGTTTTTTTCCCGAATATCTCGGGAATTTTCCCGAGGCTCGGTTTCGGGTGCATCATGGCTGTTCCACTTCGCCCCTTCCGGGGTGATGCGCACATAGTCGCGCCCGTCCATCTTGGCTGTCTCGACCAGCCCTTTCTCTTCTAGGACTTTCAAAGTGCGGTAAACTGCATCCTCCTTGCGGAAGACCAGCGGCAATTCCTCAATAACCAGTTGTCGGCTTACCCAGTAGAAAGTGACACCGTTAATGGTGGCTGTGCTTGCCCAGCTTGCGCATTCGTTTATCAGGTCGAACAACGCCGCCTGCGTCATGTTGATGCCCCATTCCAGCGCGCGCACATTGTTGATGCGGGTTGTGTATCTCATTGCTCTGCTCCCTCGAAGAAGAACCTTGCAGCCTTGCGCGGGAAGCGCTGTTTGAGGTCGGTGTTGTTATGCAGCCAGTTCAGTTGCGACAAACTAAAACCGCCTTCACGGCAAACATCTATCCATGTGAACCAGATGCGGTATTCTTCAAGCGTTTTGCTTCCTTTGGTCGAATTGCAAGAACGGCAACACAACACCAGATTCCCAAGCTCTTCCGTACCGCCACGGCTTTTGGGTGTTAAATGGTCAACGGTCATCCCCGTTCCTGTTGAGTCGTCATCATCGAAAAGCTCAATGCCGCAATACGCACAACGTCCGTCCGTCTTGGAGATGATTTGCGCCTTCTTCCTTGCGCTGATTTTTTTACTCATTGCGCGCCTCCTTTGGCTTTCAGCGCCTGCACCATCAACATCATGCTCACAACAAACCTCCCAGGCGATGCGCCTTAACCGTTGCCTTCGTGCCGTATCTCGTCGGCACGCTCTTGTCGTAACTGATAATGCTGTGCAGCTTGCGCAGGTCACTGAGGCGGCTGCGAAACGTAGAGCCCAGCCCGTACTCCACCGCGTCCAAATAGGTGACTTCCCGCGCCTCTTGCAGCATTCGCAGCAGGATGTCTTCATGCGACGGGTATTTGCCCGTCTCTTTGTACTTGGCGCGTATCCAGCTGGTTACGCGCGCATGTTCGCTTCTAGTCATCTTTTCTGCCCTCTAGCCGCATGACGTACACCTGGCTTAAAATCACAGTGAGCAATGCGCACAGTGTGGTCACGCGCATTACCCGAACCTGAAACAGGAGGTGATCTATGCCGGATATAAGCGCCGCATCGGGTGTCGCCACCATCGTGCTGGCATTGATCGGGTTGGCTGGTGCCGTCCACCAGCTCACCAAAAACAGCAGCAGGGAAGCGCAGGCAGAAACCATAATCAGCACACTACTTCTGTTCTTCCTGGTTATCGCCGTGGTCGCCGCCCCTGCATGGGTTTTCCCGGTCTTTGCCGTGAATGTCGTCGTCAATACAGGTTTTTTCATCTTCAAATCCCAAGTGATACGCGGCGATTACGTCGCATTAGTGATGAACTGGACGATGCTTGGGGTGCTCTTCTCCCAAGCAATACGTTGATTTGCCCGCGTGCGCTTTGGGTCATGCTTCCCCCCAAAAGCTGGCATCATCCAGCGGAATCCAGTGCGAAAAGCCAAGCGGCTCAAACACCCCGCGCAGCTCCTCGTCTTTCGTGACAATCGACCAAGGTTTTTCAGCCTTGGTCACCAGCCCCGATTCGCGCACACGGAATGCCCCGTAGCATCCCCGGCCAACTGCCAGAAATTGGCAGCCTCGTGGCGGAACCGCATCCGCAAAACTGCGCAGGTGCTTGTATTCATCGCTTCTTTCAGTCATAATCTGCTTCCTCCTTTTTGAGTGCAGCCCATCTGCTCTCGTTTCGATAGCCGCCTCCGGGCGGCTTTTTTCTTGCTCGCACACCGGGCAGACCCAAGCCGACGAATAGCCGTAAGGGTCAATGGTGATGCGTGTGCGGTACATCAGCCGCTCCCCGCAGACGGGGCATCTACTTACGGACACGGTAAAATCTCCTTTTCTGCTATCATGGCGATACCACCCCTAAAGGAAGCACGGCATGACCTTTGAAGAAAAAATGAAGGTTTAAAAACAGACCCTGATCCAAAGGGATTAAGACGCTTGAAGCAGGAGATACTCAGACTGATGCCTGAGGAAATCGCAGCCCTTGGTGTCATCAAGCGGGTCAAGACTGAACGCGCCACCGCCTGAGCCGTTGTAGCCGGCGTCGGTCAAATCCACCAGGGCGCGCACGACCGCATAGCGGTTCAATCCTGCGGCATGGATTGCCTTGATGATGTTCAGCGCGGCGATGACCTCCGCGCCGTTGTTGCGTCCAAATTCCGCAAAATCGCGGGCGTCGATAGGTTCCAGTAAGTTCATTTCTCTTCTCCGGCTAAAAATTGTTTCCTGTTCCAAAGGGATTGCGACTCCAAAATCACGACAATCTCGCTGTTGAGCGAGCGCCGGTTTCTCTCTGCCTGTGCCTTCAGCCGCTCCTTGAGCGCGCCCGGCAGGCGCAGCAGCAGCTTTTCTTCCCTTGCGCCCACGGTCAGACCTCCGCTTCGGCGGGTTCGGGGATAGCGGGCTTGCGTGAGCGATAGGCGTCATAAACGCGGGGCTCATACACCAGCGCACCATCAGAAGCGATCGCCAAACGTGCGGCATTCTTCTCTGGCACCAGTTCGCCCCACCCGCTAATAGATGCCGGGCTAATCCCCAACACCTCTGCGATTTTGGTTCGCGTGCCGAAGTGTTTGATTGCATCAGCTTTTTTCATGGTTTACCTGCTTTTCCACCTTTAGGATTTCCTAAAGTATAAAGTTTAGGATAACTTTGTGCAAGCCGATTTAAGATTTCTTAAACAGGAGCACACATCATGAACACAACCGGAGCCAGAATCCGCCAAGCACGCGAAAAAATCGGATTAAGCCAAGTTGCTTTGGCAAAAGCCGTAGGCGTCAGCAACGTCACCATCTCCAACTGGGAGAGCGACAACCACGCCTTAAAGGCTGATAACGCCGCGAAACTCGCCAGCGTCTTGCGGGTATCCGTTAATCACCTGCTATATGGCGAGAAAGATGAAGTAGAACTTGGAGATGGGTTTGACGTTTGGGATGACGATACGCCGCTAGATGATGACGAAATCGAAGCGGAATTTTTCAAGGATATAGGGCTTGCCGCAGGGGTAGGCGAAATAGCCCCCACTTATGAACACACCAGAAGAAAATTACGTTTTTCAAAACGTTCCCTAAAAAATTTTGGCGTAACCCCGGAAATGGTTGTAACTGCCACTGTCCAGGGTACCAGCATGGAACCAACTATTGCGGATGGCGCAACTATTGGTATCGATAGAGGAGATACAACAATCAAAAGCGGAAAAATATATGCCTTCCGCCAAAACGATATGTTGCGCGTAAAATTGCTTTACCACACGCCGCAGGGAGGATTAAGAATAGTGAGCTATAACAAGGAAGAATATCCAGAAGAAATTGTGCCACCAGAATCCATGTCCGATATTCATATTATCGGTAAAGTTTTCTGGTATGCAGTAATGCTAAGATAAAGGAGAAAACATGAAACTTTCATTTAATTACACACGCTGTCCTCAATGTAACTACCCGCTAAAGCATTATTACTACGAATGCCGTAACTGTGGAAATCAGGAAATTACAAACTGGTGGAAAACCCTGGCTATTGACGCAGGGTTTCTGCTGTTCTTTGTCTTCGTTTTCTACAAGCTCATGGGCGCAATCTCCCTGTTTGGGCAGCGGTGAAGCCTACGGCAGCCCGCGATGTAATCATTAACACTAAGGAAGCCTATGGACAAGGCACAACCCACACTTGCCGAAGTACGGGCAATTATTGCGACAAATAAAACAACCGTGCAGGGAATGAAATGGATTGAAAACCCCGCCAAGCACAATCCCAAATATTTCAATTACAGCACAGCACTGAAAATAGAAAATGAAATCCGCGAAGATTTATACTTTCGCGCCCAATATCGCGGACGCATCACGCAACAAATAAACGGGGCGCTGCTGGTGCGTAGCGAACACGTCAGCGTCGGGTTATATCTTGCCAAACATCGCCTGCTTGCCTATGACCTCGCTGACCGCTTTCATTACAACCGCGTGGGCGCTGGGCTGCCGTATTACCGGCAAAGCATCAGCGGGCTGCACCGCCACTTTTGGGTTGCAGAAGGTGATGGCTATGCAGAACCACTCACCTTGACCGATACCAGTGCCGAGGGGATAATCAAAGCATTCCTGCAAGAAAGCCACATCACCATTCCAGGCGGCATCAAGCCCGTACCATCAGAACAATACGCCCTGCCACTATGAAGCACTTTCACGAACAACTGCAAGCACTCACAGCCTGGCAAATGATTCAGGCGGGTGAGAATGCGGCGCGCGTCTCCTCGCCATTTGTCTTTGGCGATGACGGCACCTGCATTGCCTTTTCCCTGTTCCTTACCGACAACGGCTTCTACCTCTGCGACAACGCCGACCATGCCATGCTGGCAAGCGCGATGGGCGCAACCTTGAACAAAGACAAAATCCGCAGCTTGAACGAAACCAGCGGCGTCCGTTTGGCGCGGTTTGACGAGAGCGGCGAAATACAGGCGCACGGCGACATAGACGACCTACAAGACGCCCTGTTTGACGCTACCAAGCTGGCGCTTTCCCTTTCCTTTCGCTACGAAAAATGGCTGCCGAAATTCAATCACGCACGCTTCAAAGCCAGCGTTGAACGTACCTTGTTACGACTCATGCCCGACCGTGTCATACAAAACCACAGCGTCAAAGGCATCAGCGGCCATGATGTGCGATTTCCCTTCGCCGTCAAAAAAACCGACGGCAACCTGACCTATATCGAAACCGTCGCCAAAGATGGCGACAAACTTGATTGGTCTGCCGTTTATCAAGTACATGGCAAATTCAGCGACGTAAAGCTTAACGATGACCCGAACCACCGCCTTGCCTTCCTTGAAGACGGCACGGCAGACTTCGGCGAGGCAAGCACCCTGCTCGCCGCTGTAACCAATATCCGCACCATTAACGCACCAGATTTACGCGAAGCGCTTGCCGCCTGAAACCTTCGGCTTTTATAACGACAATTTGAGGTTTGTATCGATTTTTGGATGCGCTATTTCCAGCATTCTGTAAAAATCATCCTTGTCTTTCGACAGTTTAAGAATAGTTACGACTGACGCAAGATGTTCGCGTAATTTCGGATGCCCTATCTCATGTGTCAAAAATTGGTGCAACTTTGCCTTCTTTTCTTCTTTGCTCGCAGCGCGCTTTAATTCCGGCAAAAGATTGGGGGCAAGCCGTTCGTAAATGGCATTATTGGTAATATGCCCAAAGAACTGCGGGAATTTGTTACTTTGTGGTGGCGGAAAAGGCAAACCGTGCAGGCGGCAAAGCTCCTTGTAATAATCTACAGGAAAGGTTTTAACCCACGGCTGCAATTCTTTGGCAACGAACTCCTCAAGAATTTTTGCCAGTGCATCTTTGGCTCTCGCGTCTTGATAACCGGTCGCCTCATCTACCAAAGCAACAACACCTACATGAGCCAAAGCGCGCATCAAAATCTCTGCTTTCTGTGCCCGCCCCTGTTGTTGCTGCTGCAAAATTCCCTGTTCCCTCGCCTGCAACCATATTTCGCAAACCGTTGGCAGGATTGAGGCATCGTATCCTTTCACAATTTCATGCTCATCCAGATATTCAATCTTCTCCAGCAGGGCCGACGCATTTTTGTTTGTCAAAATCAACGGTCTAAGCCTCTCCGGTGAGAGGAAAAGCGGCATGGGGGCCGTTCCTTCGTTCAGCGCTTTCTCCTTGCTCCGCTTGGATGCTCCGGACGCCATACCAGCACGCCCATAGATGGCCGTCAATATGCCGTTTTCAGTCAATACACGGCGGATTTCTCCTGTTTTGCCATCCTGGATAACAGCGCAGGGGATTTGTGTATCTCCCAGTTGCAGCGGCAACTTCTTGTGTATGACCTTCGGCAGCATCGCCTTCTCCTGCTTCGCTTCCAGCATCTTTGCAGATGCAGCCTTGCGCTCTTCAGCGCTCATTTTCTCGTTTTTTGCCTTGCCGCCACGCGCGCGGCCAGTTATTTCTTTGTTCATTTTTATTCCTTGCTTTTGCATCTATGCACGTATAATGCGCGCTTTATGATGTAAAGCAAATAATATGCCAAATCGTAACCGCGCCCCGTACCCGCGCGGGTTTCAGGATTTGATGATGATTTGACCGCCCGTGAGGCGGCTTTTTTCGTTATCCACGCATGCTTGCTACGCCGCGCCGTAGCAAAACCTAAAGAATTTACCCTTTCAAAAATAATGCGTTAAGGAAATATTTTAGGTATTCCTAAAGTATCCCTTGCATCCGTCTTTAGGTTTTCCTAAAATACCCCCATCAAAACGAACAATGCCCCACGGGGCGGGAGAGAAAGATGGGACAACAAAGAATCACGCTCGCAGACATCATTACGGTAGCCGACCGCCTCGGCATCTACGACAACATCCACCGCTACAGCGACCACAGCGCCGAGTTGTGGTGCGACGGTAGC
Source organism: uncultured Cardiobacterium sp. (assembly GCA_963523555.1). Taxonomy (GTDB): domain Bacteria; phylum Pseudomonadota; class Gammaproteobacteria; order Cardiobacteriales; family Cardiobacteriaceae; genus Cardiobacterium. The sequence goes on along the minus strand of CAURDG010000001.1, from coordinate 3,044 downwards.
GAAAACCGTCGCGTTACCTTCACCTTCGATGGTCCGGTGATGACCATCGAGCGCACGGACAAGCGTCCGGTCATCCTCGACGCCTTCCCTGACGACGGGGAAACACCGGAAGAAGGGGCGGAATTTATCTTGCGGGAATACACCCGCAGCCACCTGCAATTCCCGGAAGACGTTTATTGCGCGGTTGGTGGGTGTGTATGGGAGCCGCCGAAATGCTACGCCTAAGCCACATCCTCACTGCACTGGCACTTGCCGCCGCTGGTTTCCTCTTCTTCGGTTCATTACTCGACGCAGCGGTGTGGGAAGTAGACCACGCCCCGCGCCTTACCCCCGAACAAATACGGCACGAGTGTGCCGCCCACTACACCCCCGCCTGTGCGGGGAAAAGGAGACACCCATGAACATCACTTACGTCAGCGCCGCCTGCGAACTCATCAAACTGTTTTCGCCAACAGTAGCAAAGACCACGCACATGTGCGTAACCCTGACACCGACACATGCCAAATTCACCGCCCACTTCTGCGGACATCATCAGATCGAGGCGGAGTTCACGGCGGAAGAATGCCGCTTTTCCCTGCTGGATGAAATAGAGGAAAAGCATGGGGTGGGCAAGTCTATCTTTTACGGCTATCGCGACCCCGCCGACATGAAAGAGTCCATCCGCGTACAGGCGGAAGCAATCATCGAAAAAGAAGGAGAGAGCCTATGATCACCCGCAAATACGACCGCGACATTGGGGCCCTGCGCGAGCATTTCCCCAATGCCACCTGCTTCACAGCGCAATATCACGACACCCACGCAAACGCCCATATCACCTACGCAGACGATCACACGCTCTATATCACGATGGGCGAATACAGCGACGGGCTTAACTATGCCGCTTACTACAGAAACGGAAGCGAGAACCACAAAGCCGAATTTGCCACCTTCGCAGAATTGCTCACTTATCTGGACGGAGGGAAGGCCGCATGAACTACGACCACCTCTTTGACGGGCCAAGCGTCGCCCAATCCAGCGGCCGCGAAGTTTTGCAGGCCGCCGCTTACGACCTGTCGAACCTTATCGACATGACCGAAAACGCCCAGGAACGCGCGCAATACCGCGCCGCCCTGCGCACCATTGAAACCCGCCTTAACCAACACGGAAACTGACATGGCACTCAACATCAAGACCGCTGCTGATCCGGTAGAAATCGGCACCCTCATCACTCTAATTTACGGCCAGCCGGGTATCGGCAAAACCTCGCTTGCCTTTACCGCAAACGCCCCGCTCTTGCTCGACTTCGACGCGGGCGCGCACCGTAGCGGCTACCGCAAGGATTACGTCCCGGTGAGAGCGTGGGCAGAAGTCGAAACCATCACCCCCGCCGACCTCAAAGACTACAAGACCGTGATCGTGGACACCCTCGGCGCCTGCCTTGACCGCCTCGCCGAAGACATCTTGCGGCGTGACCCCAAAATGCACAACCGCTACACCGGCGGTCTGTCCCTGCAAGGCTTTGGCGCGCTCAAGCTCCAGTTTGGCAACTGGGTGAAAGCGCTGAAACAAAGCGGGCTGGACGTGGTCCTCATCGCCCACGGAAAAGAGAAGACCGAAAACGACAACACTTTTATTCGCCCGGACATCATCGGCGGTTCCTATGACGAGGTCATGAAGATGGCCGACTTCTGCGGCTACTACTACATGAACCGCGAAGAAGGACACGTCGCACGAGTACTGGACTTCTCACCGACAGAACGGTGGATAGGCAAGAACAGCGCCGGTTTCCCGCCGCTGGCAGTCCCCAACCTCGCCGAAGCGCCGGACTATCTCGGTCACAAATTGGCGGAAGCGCGCGAACGCTTGGCCTCGCAAAGCGAGGCGCAGAAACAGGCGGTTGACCTTATCAACACTTGGAAGGCGATGATTGACACCGCCCCGGATGCTGCGGCCATCAACAAGCTGGTGATCAATACCAAAGAAAGCCTCAACGAAAGTCACGGCGTTACCAAGCAGATAAAAACCCTGATTGCGCGCCGGGCGAAAGAAATGGCGCTGGTATTCCAAGGCGGGCAGTACATTGATGCTGCCGACGAGGAGATACCGGTATGACCTACCGCATCAGCGCCACCACCCTAGAAGCCTACCGCCTTTTCCTGAGCGAGGACTGGATGGACTATGACCGCCTCGCCGCCCAGTTGAGCGGCGAGCGGGAAGAAACCGACGCCATGCGGCGCGGCACTTCGCTGCATGAAATCCTCGAAACCCTACAAGCCGAACGGCAGGCTAGGTTCGGCTGCATTGAAACCAAACGCGTGCCATATGGTACTTGTGGCCTGACGGCTGAGGACATGTATTACGACGAGGACGAAGAGGACATCCCCTGCTACCGCCACCTAGGTTTTGTGTGGGATGCGGCCAGCATCGACCGTATTCCCGCATCAGGCGGCATCAATGAAATCAAGGCAGAACTGCCCATCACGACCGGCAATGGCGACGCCGTGCTGGTGGCACGAGCCGACAAAGTGCTGGGGCTGGCCGTCATGGATTACAAAACCACCTCAAACCAATTCGAAGCAGAGAGGTACATGCAGAGCGTGCAGTGGAAAATCTACTGCCTCGCCTTCAGTGCCCACAGTTTTACCTACCGCGTCTTTGAAATCAAAGACGGCGACGTGCTGACCATCAAGGCGGCGCATACGCTGACCTGCCGCCCCTATCCCGGCATGGCAGAAGAAGTACAGAGACTGGCAGGCGATTTTATCGGCTTCTGCCTGCGCAACGGCTTTCACCGCGCCATCGGCGCCCAACCCAAGAAGGAGCAATAAATATGGCAGGCGTGAACAAAGTCATCCTTATTGGCCGCCTCGGCAACGACCCGGAAATGCGTTACATGCCCAGCGGCGAAGCGGTGGCAAACCTATCCATTGCCACCTCGGAAAGCTGGACGGACAAAACCACCGGCGCAAAACGCGAAAAGACCGAATGGCACCGCGCAGTGGCCTTCCGAAAACTGGCGGAAATCATCGGCCAATACTGCAAAAAAGGCGACCAAATCTACATCG